>JANYDX010000246.1 GCA_025363395.1 Verrucomicrobiota bacterium | reverse complement strand
CCGGGGCATCGGGTCCTGCTTTGTGTCCGACGACGTCGACCACATTGAGGTAAAAGGCGCAGAATTGGGGACGTTGTTCCGGTGGCAAGTCCAGCCAGCTCAACAGATCGTCCACGCGTTGATTCGAAGGCACTGTGCCGTCGAAGGTGCGGCTGAGGCGGGGGCGGGCGCCGTGGATTTCGACATTTGAGCCCGGCCAGAAATAGCAGGCGGTGCGCAGGCCCTGTTTTTCGGCGGTGATCCAGACCGGCTCCCCTTGCTGCCACCAGCGTGGATCGGCGCTGTCCGCCGCTTGGTTCTTGTTGAACGAGGCGTTCAGCGTTGGATCGAAGAAGAAATTTGAAACAATGCCGTGATGTTCGGGGTGAAGGCCGGTCGCCAGCGTGTAGTGGTTGGGGAAGGTTTTCGTCGGAAATGAAGGGGTCAGGCGGCGCGCATGCACGCCCGCCGTCGCGAGCTTCTGCAAGGTGGGCGCGGGGTATTTTTGCAGGTAGTCCCAGCGAAAACCGTCGATGGAAATCAGGATCAGCGGGCCGCCGGCCTGCGGTGGTTTCGCCGGCGAGGAGCAGGACCCCAGCAACCAGCCCAGGATTCCGGCAGCCAGGCTGAAGGCAATGAAGCGGAGTTTCATGATTTCACCCACGGTCGCAAAGCGGGCGAAGAAGTTAAAGATTATCTTGGCGTTCCCGCTGCACCTGCGGTGAAATCAGAGCATGAGCGATGCCGAACGACTGACCAAGCTGGAGGAACGTTACGCGCACTTGCAGCGCCACATGACGGAGCAGGACAAGGCGATGCTCGAACTCGGCGATGAAATTGTGAAACTGCGCAAGGAAGTCACCGTGTTGCGCGCCCAAGCCACCAGTGGCACTTCCGATACCCGGGAAGCAAGCGAAGAGCGACCGCCGCATTATTGAATGCGGGCGCGGCCTGAAACGGCTCCGGTGATTTTCAGCGAAGCCGATCTAAAACAGCGCCGTTATTTCGACGTGCTTGCCCGGATCGAGCACGACTTCGCCGGTGAGCGCGGCGGTGTCGTCGTTTTTATAGAGCGCACAACGGACGGGTGTGGCCGCCTCATTGGTCGCCCAGCCCCATTTGCCGATGGAGACGAATTGCATCGGCACGCCCTTGTCCCAGCTCAGGCCCGGCCCTTCGCCGCGGATGAATAATTTATTGCCGATGCCGATGTAGGCGGTGGCGAGCAAGCGCGTGGCTCCATCGGAGGAGGCGGACGATTCCGATGGTTCCAAGTGAAAGGTGTCCATCCGGGCGGTAGCGGCCGAGCGATCCTCCGGCGCATCGTCGAGAGCAAAACCACCGGACACAGTTTCTTCCTCGACGTTGGGGCTGGACGGTTCGGTCAGCGGGGCCGAGGTCTCTTCCGGCTTGGGTTTGCGCGGCACGCGGGGTTTTCTGGTCTTCGATTCTTCCGCTCCGGCGGCATTTAGGAATGGATGCCTCGTTTCGATCAGGGCCACAGATTCAATGACAGAGGACGATTCCGTGACCGCTTGGGACATGGTTTCGAGCTTAGGAGCAGCGGCAGGTCCTTGGGTCGGCGCGGGAGGGGAAGCCGGATGGGAGGCGGATGGCGTTACGGGTTTGCCGAGTTTTTCATCGAGTGAGGCGAGGGCGGCGACGAATCGGGCTTCAAATTTTCCGGCCGTGTCGTTGGCCGCGTGCTGGACCCTGGCCACAGCCGCTTCGGCGGCAATGAGCTGGCGGTGGGTCGCGATTTCGAGTGCGGCCCAATCAGCGGCGGACTTGTGGATTTTTTCCGCGATGGCCTTGAGCTGTTCGCTGTTGGCGGCGCGCAATTCAACCAGTTCCGCCTCGAGGGCCTCGCGGTCGCTTTCCTCTTTTTCCGCCAGGGCCTCGTTGAATTCGGCGAGCTTTTCCTGCATGCGATACGGCAGATTTTCCGCGGCGTGCGCTGTTTTGTGCACGGCCTCCTCGACGGCTTTGATCTGCGCCGCGGCCCGTGCGAGACTTTCGCCGGCGGTTTGCAGACGGAGCACCTGTTCGTTGACCCGTTCGCGTTCCTGCTGGACGTATTCGGCGGAGTCCGCCGCGTAGTCGATGAGGAAAGGGATCAGGCCGATGATGGCCGCGAGGGCCACGCAGCATACGGCGCTGACGAAGGGCAACGGGGCGTATGGGTTCTTGGCGTTAAAATAAACAATGATAAATGCCGCGATCAACAGGCCGGCATCTATCGCAAAAAAAATCCACTTCGGAAGTCGGGGGGCAGGTTCGAGATTCATAGGCGATTCGCGAGCACGATTCTTTTCGCGACGTGGAGGTATTTTCTCAAGGCTAAAGAAGCGGGCCGGACGGGTGGAGAATTGCGTTGAGCCACGCCGCAAACCCGACTAGCTTGGGTTCACCGAGATGAATTTTTCCCACTTTGTGAGGATTGATCGGGAGCGCCGCGGGCTGGAACGGCATTATGTCGTCCACACTCACGATCCGAAGTTCACCATGGAACTGGCTCCGGACCACGAGGCTGCGGACAAGGTTGGCCGGGGCGTCATCAAGCGTGTATGTGTGCCCAATTCCTGGGCAGGCGATTACGGACAGTACAGCAAGATGTTGACGGCGGCGCAGGACTTTTTTGTCCAGTCGGGCGTTGTAGGCGGTCCGCGCCGGTAGCGATGATTGGCGCGGGTGGGTTTGCTCTGCCAGTGCAGCTAAAACACGGTCCGCGGCTTATTTCATCAGGTGCCGTCCGGTCACGAGCAGAAGGGAAAGCAGCATGCCGACGCGGATGGAGCCCTCGAAGGTCAGCACGACCAGCACCCATTTCAAGCCGCACGCGCCGCGGACCGCGTAGCCGACCGCGGTGACTGCGAGCAGGACGAGGCCCTGCGCCCGGCCCATCGGGTGGAACAGGAGGACGACCATCCAGAGAAAGTAAACCAGCAGGCCACCCGCCCAGCTGCCGGCGATCCATCCGGACATGGGCAGTTCGCGCGGGTCGGCATTCACCCGGATCTGTTTGATGCCCATGTAGCGTTCGCTGAGAAATAGCTGCCAGAGCTCGAAAAGCAGAAACAACGGAGCGAGCAGGGCGAAGGGATTCATGCTACACCGCAATTTCGCGGGCCCGGGGCGGCAAGGCCAGATTTTTTTGGGAGCAGTGCGGGGGCGAAAATCGGGTGGAGTTTCGGGGGATACGCCGTATGCTTCGGATTACAGCCGCTGGTGATCGTGCGTCCTGTGGCACAGCACCGGTGGCAAAATCCCCAACCCCGGAGTTTGTCATGACGACGATGTTTCTGGTGAAGTATCTCGGCACCTCGCTAGTGGCGGGCGTGCTTGGCGGTTTAGCCATGCAGCTGGCCATGTGGCTGATCGGTCGCGCCAACTTTGCGAAGGGCGATATGATCCTCGCGCTCGGCAGCCTGATCACCAAATCGCGCGAGAGCGCCTACCGCGTTGGTTTTATCGTGCATGCCATCGCGGCGATCGGCTTCGGCTTTGTTTACACGTTGTTGATGGTGACGCTGGGCTACACGCAGCTGCCGCACTCGTTGATGCTGGGGCTCGGGGTGGGGGTGGGCCATGGTCTGCTCGTCAGCCTGATGCTGGTGTGGGTCGTTTCCGACCAGCACCCGCTCGCAGAATTCAAGGAGGCGGATCTGCTCGTGGGCCTAAGTCATTTTGCCGGACACGTGGCGTATGGTGCGGTCGTCGGTTTGGTGGTGGGACTGCTGCCGTTGGTCTGATTCCCGGGCCCGCTCCCGGAGAGAATTACTTCCCGCCATACCAGACGCTCCGGCGCCAGTTGTGCGTCCGGAGTTTTTCGAGAAGGGCGGGCGGCATCGCCGGCAAATCGCTCACTCCGCAGTTGGCCGCGGCTTGGGCGACGGTGCGCATGCCGGGGATAACGGTCGACACCGCCGGGTGCGCGAGCACGAATTTTAATGCCGCCTGAGCCAGCGTGTAGCCCGTGCCGGCGAGGTCGGCGCGCGCAGCCTCGGCGTGCGCCACAGCGCGGGCCATGCGGTCGCCTTCGAAGTACTTGGCCCGGAAATCATCCGGCGCGAATTTTGTCTCCGGGGTGAACTTGCCGGTCAACGCGCCCTCGTCAAAGGCCACGCGCACGATGATGCCGACCCCGCATTCCATCGCGATCTCGAGCAGTTCGGCGGCCGGCTCCTGATCGAAGATATTGTAGATGACCTGCACGCTGTCGACCCAGCCGCCGCGCATGAGATCGATCACACTGTTTTGATCAAACTCGGGCGTGGAAACACCAACGAGCCCGAGCAGACCCTCGCGTTGCAGCTGTCGGAGAACTTTGAAGGGCGTGGGATTGCGGTTCCACGCGCGGGTCCAGGTGTGGAGTTGGAGCAGATCCAGTTTGTTTGTGCCGAGATTGGCGAGGCGGGTCGCGACATTGGCGCGCAGATATTTTTCCGAGTAACGATCCTCCGCCCGGCAATAAGGTGACGGCGGCCAGATGCCGTCGGCCGGCGGGGTCTTGGTGGCGACTAAGATGGCTTCCTTCTTTCCCGCGGCGGCCCGTTCGCGGAGCACCTGGCCGATCAGGCGCTCGCTGCGGCCGTCGCCATAACCGGCGGCGGTGTCGATGAAGTTAACGCCGCAATCCAGCGCGGTGTGCAGCGTGGCGAGCGAGTCGGCGTCGGACTGGGCGCCCCACGAGCCGCCGATGGCCCAGGCCCCGAAGCCGATTTCGGAAGAGTTGAAGTGATGTTTTCCGAAGGGGCGGTATTGCATGGGAAGAAGCAGGCACAAAAATCGCGGACATCGAATGGTGCAATTTCATTTACGCCGAAAGACGCCGTTGGACGGCGCGAATGCGTGGATGAAATGTTCAACCGGGTTTTCAGATCGCCCCTGCCTTTGAGGTCGCAATTTGCGACCTCAAAGGCAGGGGGAGGAAGGCGGCGGATGTCTTCAGCTTGGCCACGCGGAACCGGGCGGGCCGAAGCGGGTGCCGGCGGGGAAGTGCAGGTCAAAATGCTGCGCGAGCGCCGCGAGCAGTTCGTCGGGCCCGGCAAGGTCGCGTTGCTCCAGGATTTCTGCGCCGCGCCGGAGCGTAAATTCGCGGTTGTTGATCGTGCAGCGCGTGCCGTCGAGGCCGGCGCGGGCGACCATCAGGTTCTGGTGAGCCTTGGAATTGGGATTCGTGCTCATCCACCAGTTGGCGAGTTCGCGATCAATGGGGGGCATCTCTTCGCCGGTGAATTCGCACACATCGAGCCACTCGGCGCCCAGTCTAATCTGGTGGAAGCACCGGCCGTCCTCGCGGATGATGCGGCGCGTGTCGTGCGGCGTGGTCTGCGCCTCTCCCGTGTCGAGACGGAGGGCGGAAGTCAGGGAAACGCCCCCGACACCCACGTCGGTCAACCACGATTCGCCGTCGAGCTCGACGCGGACAAAAAGATGCGTGCGCGGCGGAGTGAAATCGCGCGAACGCTGCCAGCGGACGCGCGCGCTCAAAGGTGCGACCCGGAAGCCGAGTGCCTCCAGGACCGTCAGCAGGAGGAAATTTTGTTCGAAGCAATAGCCGCCGCGCCGGTCATGGACGAGTTTTTGGACCACGGCGGCCAGATCGAGATTGATGCCCAGTCCGAGCAGCACGTCGAGATTCTCAAAGGGAATCGCGGCGGCGTGATGGCCGGTGATGGCATGCAGCGTGGCCAGCGTTGGAGTGCGTTCGCCAGTATATCCGATGCGGACAAAATAGGAGTCAAGATCGAGGGAAAGCGGAGCTGACATGTCCACACGGTGTCAGATTTTAGTTCCCCGCGCCACCAGCCGGATAACTGTCTGAGGATTTTATCTCGAACTGTGATGTTCGGGAGCCATGCCGCGCGGGGTGGGCGAATATCTCCCCACAACCAGACTTGAGTTCTAGCGAGGAAAACTATCCTTCATGGATTATTCCAGCGCGGCGATGATTGGCGTAAGCGCGGCGCGCACGCGTTTGGTTTCGGCGGTCCGCCAGGCCCGCAGGAGCGGCAGCCAGGATTGGTCTGCTTCCTGGGCGACGAGATCGGCGACCAGCAGGACTGTGTCTGGATTGCGCTGTGGCATGGCGGCTTGGAGGAAAGGAAAGGCCAACGGACTGCTGTCAGACGCCATGGGTTGCACTTGGGAGCGCAACAGCTCCAGCCATTCCTCCGCCACGTAGCGCATGGCGCCCGCCAACCCTTGCTCAGTGTAGTGGAGCAGTGGGAATCCATCGTGGTCTTCGAGCCGCAATATTCCTTCGGCGATGAGGGCGTCGATCCGGGCGA
>JANYDX010000234.1 GCA_025363395.1 Verrucomicrobiota bacterium | reverse complement strand
ACCACGCAGCACGGAGACCCGACCCTGGCGCAGACTAGTCTCGCGGTAGTGATCTGAAAGCCGTTTGGAAATGGTGGGGCTGTAATAGACATTGCCGGCATGCACTTCGCGCACTGCCGTGATCAAATGATCGCCCGCTGTTTGTTTGTTGAGATATCCAGCGGCTCCGGCAGAGATCAACTGCTGCACATAGTCATCGCTGCTGTGCCCGGAGAAAATGAGTATGCGAGTGCCGGGACTTTCCCGCAGGATTTGTCGGGTGGCATCGAGGCCGTTAAGTCGCGGCATGCCAATGTCCATGACAATGACATTGGGCTTGAGGGTGGTGGCCAGTTCCATGGCTTGTCGACCATCAGCTGCTTCTCCCAGCACCTCCATGTCGGGCTGAGCGGAGAATAGCGCGCGCAAACCTTTCCGAAAGAGAGGATGATCGTCAGCGATGAGGAGCGTGGTTTTTTTCATAAAAGAGGGAAACTTGCCAATCCTTATTGCCAAGGGCGTGCCTGCCCCACGATCAGAGTTGCAACTTATTGTTTGAAGTGGTGATGCAACGATTGTGGCCGTTTTGGTCGTGAAGTGGTACCAAGCAGGATCGAGCATTTTGCAAGCAAGCGCTTTGGCCTTCACCGCAGCTTGCAACTGCCGACGATGCCGATTTCCAGACGCTTTTTCTCGAACCGCGCTCTTCCGGCCTTGTCAGGATTTAATCAGGATACAGCGTTGCCGCGGGATATCTGCGAGAACAGCGTCCTATTATATCATGCGTATACTCATTGTTGATGACCAGCGCACCATCCGCCTCACCTCCGCGCAGGCGGTGCGCGCCGAAGGTCACGAAGCCGAGACGGCTGACAGCGGGCGTGTCGCGCTTTTAAAGCTCCAAGAGGAGAGTTACGATCTGGTGCTTTTGGACCTGCGGATGGAAAGCGAATCTGACGGGCTCGATTACCTGGCGAGCCTCCAGAAAATTTCCCCCCGCCTCCCGGTGGTGATCTGCACCGCGCATGCGAGTATCGGCACGGCGGTCGAAGCGATGCGCCGGGGCGCCCACGACTATTTGGAAAAGCCGTTCACGCCGGACCAACTCCGGCAGCTGCTGGCTCGCGTGGAGAAGGAGCGGCGGTTGCGCCAGCGGGTGGACGAATTGGAGGAGCAGGTGGCGCAAACGGTGCCGGCGATGAATTTCAACTCGGAAGATCCGGAAATGGCTGCAGCCATTTCGGTCGCCGAGCGGGCAGCCGCCAGCCGGGCCACCATTCTGATCCTCGGGGCAAACGGCACCGGCAAGAGCGTCCTGGCTCGTCATATCCATCAACGCAGTCCGATCGCCAACGGCCCCTTTGTAACCGTGAGCTGTCCGAGCCTTTCCCGCGAATTGCTGGAAAGCGAACTCTTCGGTCACGCCAAGGGCTCCTTCACTGGCGCGATGAAGGATACTTGGGGCAAGGTCGAGGCGGCGCGCGGCGGTACGCTCTTTCTCGATGAGATCGGCGAACTGCCTGCAGAGTTGCAGCCCAAACTGCTGCGGCTTTTGCAGGAACGTTCCTATGAACGGGTCGGCGAAACCAAGACGCGCACGGCCGAGGTCCGCGTCGTGGCCGCCACAAACCGCGACCTGGCCAGCGCGGTGAAAGCGGGCACCTTCCGCGAGGATCTCTTTTACCGTTTAAATGTGATCAGCGTCACCATGCCGTCTCTCCAGGCGCGGCCCCGTGACCTCGAGCGGCATGCGCGGGAATTCCTGAGATTTTTTGCCGACGAAACGGGCGGAGCCATGAAGGATTTTTCCCCCGAGGCCTGGCTGGCGGTCCGCCGCCATCCCTGGCCCGGCAATTTGCGCGAACTGCGCAATGCGATCGAACGCGCGGTGATTCTGGCCCGGGGCAGCCGCGTGGAACTGGATGATCTGCCGGCCGAGCTGGCGCTGCCCACGGTGGGCGACAGCGAAGTAGTCCTCGGCGCCCTGGTGCCGTTGGAGGCGATTGAGCAGGCGCACCTGCGCCTGGTCACCGCCCGCACCTCCACCTTGGAGGAAGCCGCGCGGGTGCTCGGCATTGACGCCGCGACGATCTACCGCAAACGCAAACGCTGGGCCAGCGGAGCGACCATTCCCGCCGAAACCGCATCATGAACCGGTGGACTTTGGTCGGTGGACTGACCGTCACCTTGTTGCTATTGCTGACCCTGAGCGGATTTTGTGTATGGGCCACCCGGGGGCTTACGGATGACATCGGAAATCTGATCAGTCAAAATTACGACAGCATCCGCACCGTTCGCGAACTGCGTTCCGCCCTGACGCGGATCAATGCCCAGTGTCTGGCGGTCAAGGATCCCGCGGGAATTCCTGCGACGAGTGAGATCTTCCTGCAGGAAAAGGAAGTGGTGGAAAAACGGCTCGCCCGGATGAATGACCTCGCCGTCAGTCCCTTCGAGCGCGAAGTGGTGGCGCGGGTCACCGCGCTCTCCCAGCGTTATTTCTCCGCCTACGATGAACTGTTCTCGCTCAAGCCGCGCGCGAACGACCGTCTGGTTGAGCTCAGCCGCACCATCATCAGCCTGACCGGCGATCTAAGCGCTGCCGCCGATCAACTCGTCGATTACAATGAAAACGCCCTCATGGCCCGGCGCGACAACGCCGCGCTCAAGGGCCGGCGCGTGACCGTTATCGTCATGGGTTTTGCGGTTTTTTCACTGGGCATCTACGTGCTCACATCCATGAGGCTGGCGCGCGGAATTTTCGAGCCGCTCCGACGGCTGCGCGACGCCATCCAGCTCGTGAGCGCCCGGCGGTTCGATACCATTGTGCCGGTGGAGGGTGGAGAGGAACTGGGTCAAATCGCCGGCAGCTTCAATGCCATGGCGGGTGAGCTGCAACGTTACATCAGTGAAACCGATGAGCGGGCGGTGACCGCTAACCGCATCAGCCGGGCCATTCTTGAAACTCTGCCCTATCCAATCTACATCGTGGATGGTGATTTTACCGTGCGGCAGGCAAACCCTCGCGCTGAAACGCTCAGCAAGGTGCTGGGCATCCCTGGCGTCCTGCCGGGGGAAGTGCGCCGCCGGATCGACGAAGCTGCCGCGCAAGATCGCGACATGCTCGATGATGACATTCGCCGGGCCGTTTACCTGGCACCGACGGAAACCGGGCCGACGGTTCAACCGGGACGCTATTATCTGCCGCAGGTTTTTCGGATGGCGGGCGCCTTCGGAGCCGGCGATGGTTGGGCGGTACTATTAGTGGAGGTC
The DNA here is from genome assembly GCA_025363395.1 of Verrucomicrobiota bacterium. Lineage (GTDB taxonomy): Bacteria > Verrucomicrobiota > Verrucomicrobiia > Opitutales > Opitutaceae > Lacunisphaera. The sequence continues at coordinate 2,976 of JANYDX010000234.1, read as the reverse complement.
ACGCGGCTGCGCCGAAACGATGAGGCCAGAACGAAGGCCTTGACGACGCTCGGTCACGAGGTGAAGACGCCTGTGGCCGGCATCCGCATGTCACTGCATTTGCTGCTGGAGGAAAAACTGGGCGCGATCAACCCTGATCAACGCGAGCTGCTGGAGGTGGCGCGCGACAGTTGCGAGCGCTTGCTGGCGGTGTTGCAGGCGCTGCTTGAACTGGCGCGGTTGGAGAGCGGACGCACGGAATTGCGGCCCGAGCCTTATCCTCCAGGTGACCTGCTGACCGAGGCAGTGGTGACCCATGGCGACGCGGTGCGTCGAACCGGTGGCACTTTCGTGCTCGAGATTCCACCCGGTCTGCCCCTCGTGCTCGTCGACCTGCTGCAAACGAATCTGGTGCTCGCTAATTTTCTCTCCAATGCCGGAAAATACGGCTTGCCGGGCCAGCCGGTTGTCTTGCGGGCGCAGGCGCGGGCTGACGGCTTTGTGCGACTCAGTGTGCTCAATCACGGCCGGCCGCTGAGCGAGGCCGAACAGGCGCACGTCTTCGATCCGTTCTTCCGGCGCCCAGGCGAGAACAGCGAGGGGACGGGCCTCGGCCTCGCCATCTGCCGGGAAATTGCGATGCTGCACGGCGGGCGGGTCGGGGTTTTTTGTCAGGATGGCTCTGATCTCATCGAGTTTTTCTTCGATTTACGGCGCGCAAAATAGAGGGGCGTCTTGCTCACTTTTGCCCGGTTAAATCGCGCGGATTTTTTTTAATTTTAACGTCGAACTGAAAACTCAGACCTTGGTCTAACTTCGTCCGGCGCGATTCCACCTTTTTTCCAGTCGGCAAATCGACACGGTTTGATTGCCGGAATTTTCGATCAAAATGCCCCGATTGCGGCGCCAATAGGCTGGACACCGGCGCGGTCGCGGGGTCACAAAGTTGCCGATTAAAAATGACCCTCAAGCGTCCCAAATCGCATTCATTTTGTGCATGCGTCCGTGGGGCAGGGCATTTTTTCCGCACTTGGAATTGACGCGCGGTACAATCCGCAGCCGTCCGCGTGCGCCGAAGCTTTCTCTGTTTCAATCAATCATCGGATTACCAACCTCATCTCGGTCTTATGAAAAAGAAGAGCCCCGCGTCGAAGAAAAGCGTCTCCCGCCGATCCAACCCCGCTGTTCCGGATCCGGCCAGGTTTATGAAGCAACTGGTCAAGGCGCTGGCCGCCGTAGAAGATGGCGATTTTAGCGTGCGGCTTGACCCGGATTGGACCGGCTTGGAAGGCCGCGTGGCGGAAAACCTAAACGCGATTTCGGCCCGCATGGAGCGCTTCAACCACAGTTTGCTTCGCTTGCGTCAACAGGTGGCCGACGAGGGTAAGATTAATGTGCGCTTGCCTTTGGGCGATTCTATCGGGGGATGGTCCGAACGCGTGGAGGCGATCAACTCGCTCGTCGAGGAATTATCCCGTCCGACGGTGGAGGTGGGCCGCGTGATCGGTGCGGTGGCCAAGGGCGATCTTTCGCAAGCGATGTCGCTCGACTTGAGCGGTCGTCCGCTCAAGGGCGAGTACCTCCGCACGGCCAAGCTCGTGAACGGCATGGTTGGCCAGCTCGGCGCTTTTTCCGTGGAAGTTATCCGCGTGGCGCGCGAGGTCGGCACCGAAGGTAAACTCGGCGGCCAGGCGCAGGTCAAAGGGGTGTCGGGAGTGTGGAAGGAATTGACCGAGTCAGTAAACCAGATGGCGGGCAATCTGACCGCGCAGGTGCGCAACATCGCCGACGTCACCATCGCGGTCGCCCAAGGCGATTTGTCGCGCAAGATCACGGTCGACGTACGCGGTGAGATTCTCCAACTCAAGGAGGCCATCAATATCATGGTCGATCAGCTGCGGTCGTTCGCTGCGGAAGTGACGCGGGTCGCTCGCGAAGTGGGCACCGAGGGCAAGCTCGGCGGGCAGGCTGTGGTGCCCGGCGTCGCCGGCACGTGGAAGGATTTGACCGACTCGGTCAATGCCATGGCGTCGAACCTGACCGCACAGGTGCGCAACATCGCCGGCGTGACGACAGCGGTGGCGCGCGGCGACTTGTCGCGCAAAATCACGGTCGATGTGAAGGGCGAAATTCTCGAACTGAAGGAAACCATCAACACGATGGTGGACCGCCTCAACGCCTTCGCTTCCGAGGTGAGCCGCGTGGCCCGCGAAGTCGGCACGGAAGGCAAGCTCGGCGGTCAGGCGGTGGTGCCCGGCGTGGCCGGCACGTGGAAGGATCTCACGGACAACACCAATTTGATGGCGGCGAATCTCACCGGGCAGGTGCGTAACATCGCTGAAGTAACGACGGCGGTGGCGCGCGGCGACTTGTCGCGCAAGATCACGGTCGATGTGAAGGGCGAGATTCTCGAGTTGAAGAACACCATCAATACGATGGTGGACCAGCTCAACGGCTTTGCCTCCGAGGTGACGCGTGTGGCGCGCGAGGTCGGGTCCGAGGGCAAGCTGGGCGGCCAGGCCACTGTCCCGGGCGTGGCCGGCACCTGGAAGGATTTGACGGACAATGTGAATTCGATGGCGAACAACCTCACGACACAGGTGCGCAACATTGCCGACGTGACCACCGCGGTCGCCAAGGGGGACTTGTCGCGCAAGATCACGGTCGACGTACGCGGCGAAATTCTGGAATTGAAGGACACGATCAACACGATGGTCGACCAGCTGAACGGCTTCGCTTCCGAGGTCAGCCGCGTGGCGCGCGAAGTGGGCACCGAGGGCAAGCTCGGTGGCCAGGCGCAGGTGTCGGGCGTGGCCGGCACGTGGAAGGATTTGACGGATAACGTGAATTCGATGGCGAATAATCTCACGACGCAGGTGCGCAATATTGCCGACGTCACGACCGCCGTCGCGCTCGGGGACTTGTCGCGCAAGATCACAGTCGACGTGAAAGGCGAAATTCTGCAGCTGAAGGAAACCATCAATACGATGGTGGACC
>JANYDX010000170.1 GCA_025363395.1 Verrucomicrobiota bacterium | reverse complement strand
CCCCGCGAGGCCGGCGTTGCGAAATATGTAATCAGCGGGGTGAGGGCACCCCGCCCACAAGATCTGCCTGTCGGAATTGTTTCAATGCCTCGGGGCTTGCCCCGAGGATCTTTACTTCGTTCCTTCGCAAGAAAAACAGCAGCAGTATTTCTAAAACCACGCTAAACTTTCATCTTGGAAATTTCCGGCCACAGCGCTTTGAGGTCGGGATCGTCGATCGCTTCCGCTTTCCAGTGTTGGTCCCGCTGCATCGCGACTGAAAGATAGTCGAGCGCTTCGGGCAGATTGCCGAGCAGGCACTCATAACATGCGAGGTTGTAGTGCAGCACGTCGCAGGTTTTGTCGTGCAGGGGCAGGGCCTCGATCAACACCTGTCGGGCTTTTTCAATCCGGCCAAGCTCGCGCAAGGCGAACGCCCACGAGATCCAGCCCTTGTCATTGTCGGGCTCCGCGCGCACCAGTTTGGCGGCGACGGTGCACACGGGCTTCCATTGCTTGGCATGCATGTGCAAATCGATCCGCACCGTCAGGACTTCTGGGCTATCCCGGTCCGCGCGGACAATCGCATCCAATTCCCTGGCGGCATCGGGGATCATGCCCAGATCAAGGAAGCCGGCGGCGTATTGGAGATGGCGGCGGGTGGAAATCACGACCTCCCTTCGTATGCGGGATCGCGGCGCATGCAAGCAACGCGTCCGCTGGATTTCAGCGGTGGGGCGCTTGCGTGCGACGGCCATATCTGCGCCTCGTGGCAGAGTGCCGCCAAACTTACTGGCCTGTTCAGCTCGTGTACCTCCGCTTGAGGCGGGGTCCGCGTTGCGGGGTTGACGCCGCGGCTTTCGTGCTTTGCGTGAACTGGTCCAGGTTTCCCTCCACCCTCAACGCTCCTCCTGATTTATGAGTACCCAAGGTTTCGGAACCAAAGCCCTCCACGCCGGCCAGACGCCGGACCCGACCACCGGATCTCGCGCGGTCCCGCTGTATCAAACCACGAGCTATGTCTTCCGCGACACGGAGCACGCCGCGAATCTTTTTGCCCTGAAGGAACTCGGCAACATCTACACCCGGATCATGAATCCGACGACGGATGTGTTCGAGCAGCGCATGGCGGCGCTCGAAGGCGGCACGGGTGGTCTCGCGCACGCTTCCGGCCAGGCGGCCATCACGAATGCCATTCTTAATATCGCCGGGGCGGGTGACCACCTCGTCTCCGTCGCGCAACTGTACGGCGGCACTTACAATTTATTCCACCACACGCTGCCGAAGCTCGGCATCGAGGTGTCGTTCGTCGACGCGCAGGATCCCGACGCCTTTCGCCGCGCATTGCGGCCCAACACCAAGATGTTTTATGGCGAAGGCCTCGGCAATCCCGCCTTGAACATTTTCCCCTTTGAGGAAGTCGCGAAAATTGCGAAGGAAGCCGGCGTGCCGCTCATCATCGACAACACCTGCCTCACGCCGTACCTCAACCGCCCGTTCGAATGGGGCGTGAATGTCGTGGTACATTCGACCACCAAATATATTGGCGGGCACGGAACCTCCATCGGTGGCATGGTGGTGGATGGCGGTAATTTCAACTGGGGCAACGGACGGTTCCCCGGCTTCATGCAGCCGGATGCCAGTTATCACGGACTCGTGCACTGGGAGGCCTTCAAGAGCTTTCCGCCCGCGGGCGGAGCGAACATCGCTTACATTCTCAAGATGAGGCTGCAGCTGTTGCGTGACACCGGCGGCTGCATCTCGCCCTTCAATGCGTGGACGGGTTTGCAAGGCCTCGAGACCTTGCATCTGCGCATGGAGCGCACGTGCGCGAATGCTCTCAAGACTGCCGAATTCCTCTCGGCGCATCCGAAGATCGTGTGGGTCAACTACCCGGGCCTCAAGACGAGCCCCAATCACACGGCGGCGAAGAAATACCTCAGCGGCGGATTCGGCGGGCTGGTCGGATTCGGCGTCAAGGGCGGTTACGACGCAGGCCGCAAAATGATCGAAGGCCTGAAGCTCTTCTCGCATCTCGCCAATATTGGTGACGCGAAGTCGCTCGCGATCCATCCGGCGAGCACGACGCACAGCCAGCTCACCGCCGACGAGCAAAAGGCTTCCGGTGTATCGCCCGACTATGTGCGACTCTCCATCGGCATTGAAGACTTCGCCGATCTGCAAGCGGACCTGGAGCAGGCCCTCGCTCTCGCTTGAGCCTGCTCTCATTCTGTGGGCGTCGGTTCTCATACCGACGCCCACCGTGTGGTGGCAGACAAGTTTGCTTCATTTGTCGGAGCCTGTTGACAGGCGATGCTTGGTGTGAGGCGCCGCGGAAGTCCTGAATCGCCTGCAAACAGGCTCCGACAAACAGAATTTTGATCGGAGCAATTATACCGCGAACTTATCTTACGCCTCGCTCGCGGGCGATGCGCATTGTTGCAGCCCGCCCGCGCACTCCGGGCTTGAAGCCGGATGAGATCATCGGCTTGGCTTGGGGTAATGGGCCCCCACCAGCTATTGGTTTCATTTCACGCGTTGAATCCGACTGACTAAAAGAGCCGAATGAGCACAATACCCGAGGCAGTCGTCGTCGATGCACGCGCAAAATCATCTGGGGGGAAGATTCCGCGAAAGTACTGGCCTTTCTTCAGACGAAAGGAGTCGTGGAGAACTAGGCGTTGGAGTTGATCGCCGGATTTGGGAATGAGCGTTCGGAGTTGATTCGCGCCGACGGCATAAAGAAGACGTCGCTCGGAATCCTCTTCGTCGCGGCGCCAGTCGCCTACTATTTCCTCGGACAACTGGTCGGTTACTGGAGCCTGAAATTTTTTGCCGCCACGCTCGTGCTTGGAGTGGTGGGCCTGGTGAAACTCACCGGCGGCCTTACCATGGTTTTCCGGCCCCGTTCCGTCACCGGCGATCTCGCCGACGCTGGCGGTTAACCAGCGGCTCGGCCGACCTCCGCCTCCATGCGTGAAATAGCCTCTCTTTTTCCAGGCGGCGGCTCCGCGGTTTTCGCCGTCCTGGCCCAGGTGTTGTGGCTGCTGCAGATCGCGCTCATTATTCATGTCTATCGGACCGGTCGTCCCTATTGGTGGATCCTGGGCCTGCTCATGGCGCCGCTGCTCGGCGGACTGGCGTATTTTTTTATCGAACTGCTGCCCGGGTTGAAAAGTCCTCGGGGATTTTTTTATGCGCTGAAGCCAAAAAAATGGCGGATCGCCGATCCGCGGGAAGAACTCGCGGAGAGTGAGACGGTGGTCAATCGGATCAGCCTCGCTGAACAGCTCTATGACGCCGGCGAAATCAAGGAAGCGCACGAAGTGGCGGCGGGCTGCTTGAAGGGCGTGTTTAAAAACGATCCGCGCACCATGGTGGATGTCGCCCGTTACAGTCTGGCACTGGCGGATTATTCGGGGGCCTATGCGCTGTAGGAGCGGGTCGATACGACCGGCAACCGGATACTCGAGCTCGATCTCGAGGTCCTGAAGGGTGATGCCCTTTGCGGCTTGGGCCGCTATGCGGAAGCCGAAGCCGCCTACCAGAATGTGCGGGAGAAATTCATCGGCGAGGCGCCCCACGCCGGAATCGCCTTGACCTGTGAGAAGACGGGGCGTGCAACTGAAGCCGCCGCGATTTGGAAGGAAATCCGGGTCAAGTTTCGCCGAGCCAGTCCCGCGTGGCGCAAAACCGAGCGCAAGTGGTACAAGCTCGCGACCGCAAAATTGAAGGCACAGTCTTCCGGCAAATAACGCAGATCGCGCGAAGTCACGCGAGGCCCCCGGGTAAATCGTCCCTGAAGACTTCGCGTACTTCGATACCTTCGCGAGACACCCCGTATTTCAACTGGCTCCGACATTTTTGAAACCGCTTCAGCCGCGCTAATTCGCGGGCGACTGATCGAGTTTGGATGCGCCGCTGATTTTCCCCCACGCGAATGCCAGCAGCAGCGCGATGACTGCCCCGGTAGTATCGATCATGACATCGATGGGTGAGGCGGTGCGTTGTGGCACGAACGATTGGTGAAACTCATCGGTCGCGGCATACGTCGCTGCGACGAGCAGCGCGAGGCCTGCCGCCTTCCATGACCAGACACCGGCAGGGAGTCGAAGTGACGACCTGACGGCGCGCAAGGCCAGCCACGCCAGAATCGCATATTCGGAAAGGTGGCCGCCCTTTCGGATCAAGAAATGGATCTGGTTCACAGTTTCGCCGGATATTTCCGGATTCACCCACCGGAGCAACGGCTCGAGGATCTGCGAGGTATTCTCACTGGAGCCGAAATCGGTGGACACGAAGAAGATCACTCCCATCCAGAGGGCGACAAATAACCAGGGTTGATGCGGGCGGGACATTTTAAAACGGGGAAGCTCAGCATGAGTTCGCCTGAAAGGAAGCGTTATCTTTCAGGCGCGAGCAACGGGATCTTGCGTGCGCCAGATTCGTGCCTGTGATCACTGGCCATGCGCATGCTTTGTTTGTTCATCGGATTGATCCTGCTGCCGGTGGCGCTTCGTGCGGCGGATGCCGGTTCGGTCACGGTCATCAAGCGTGAGGCCCGCAAGTGTGCGGTGGCGTGGCAGAGGGAGGATTACGCGGGGATTGTGGCGTACCTGCCGCCGCGCGTGATTCAGCAATCGGGCGGACGTGAGGCGATGCTGCGGGAAATCAAGGAGCAATTTACCCAGGCGCGTTCGCTCGGAGTCGAGCGCCTGGAAGTAATTCCCGGACAACCAGCGCCACCGAAGCAGACCGGAGCCTGGCTTACTACGTTGATTCCGCTGACGGCGGTGCTGCACAGTGCGCATCTCGATCTCACCCAGCAAACCCATGTGCTCGGCCTCTCCCCCGACCAGGGCAAGCACTGGTTTTTCCTGCCCCTCTACGAAACCACCCAGGCCGAGTTGAACGGGTGGTTTCCCGAATTCGCCGGCCGGATCATGATTCCGGCCGATCCCGCCTCGCAGTTGGACGTCGTCTATTGAAACGATGCCCGCGGGAATATTGTGCTGCGCGATGTCCTTGTGGAAATTCCATTCGCGGCGTACGCGAGTGATGCTAATTCACGCATATAGCACGCGATCACCAGACCAGAGCCGGCCGCCAAGAATGAGGTCACTACGAAATACACAAAACGCACAAAAT
>JANYDX010000160.1 GCA_025363395.1 Verrucomicrobiota bacterium | reverse complement strand
TTCGGAAATGCAATCGAGGCCTCTGGTTGCGACGCCAGAGTGACTGCTGTCATAAGTTTATCGAACCACCGAGGACAGCACCCACTGAGCTCAATGCCATCAAGGTCTAGCGACCCATTGCTTTTGAAACTCAATCGAAGCAAGGGCGCACACGTTGCTTCTCCAGGATCGTGAACAAATCCGAGCGCATCCGGGGGCAACTTCTGGATTGCATCGCGAATTGCTTCAGATTGCTCGGCTGTGATCGGCTTGATGGCGATCAGTTCACCTTCGCGACTCGAAGAGTCCAAAAGACGATAAATTACGATCTGCCGATCTTGAACGGCCCACACGATACATTCCAATTCATTGCGCCATTGCTCAATGGTTAGAAACCGTCCCGATTTGGCGAAATTACCAGTTTGACCACCGTAAACGGAATTTGCCGTACATAGTGTCTGCCCGGAAACTGTCTGTTTCGAAAATCGCACCGTGATTTTTGCATTTTCCGCAGATGATTTTTGTCAAGGCGGCCGGGTTTCGCGACGCGGGGCGCGGGATTTGCTAAAATTCTCGCTGGCCGGACACACCACTCCCTTGGGGCGACATTTTACTGATACTCTATTGTTTTTTTAGGCGGCCGCGAGGGCGGCGGCCACGCGGCGGCGCGCTCGGGCCTGGAGTTCGCGGCCGATCACGTGGAGATTGTAGGCGAGGATGCCGTAGCCGGCGTAGCGTTGGTAGCCGGCGAGTCCGACATCCAGGCAACGGTTCAGGCCGTGATGGCCGAGACTGTGGATGTCGCTTTCGACGGCGCTGTGTTGGTGACGGAGGGCGATAAATTGTTTTTCGTTTTCGTGCGCGGTCTCGGTGGCGTTTTTCTTGCCGCGCTTGGGCAGCACGACGGTGGGCACGTAGAGTTGGAGGAGTTCGCGGTTGCTGGCGCTAGTGAAGCCTTTGTCGGTGCTGAGGCTGGCGAGTTGGTCCGCCCCGTAACGGTGGAGAAGCCGGTCGGCGACGGGCAGGAGGTGGTCGACTTCGGCTCCGCCGTGGAGCACGGCGTAGTCTTGCACGAGTTCATGCTGGTCGGTGGCGACGAGGAAACGGTGGCCGAGTTCGACGTTGGGGCGGGCTTTGCCTTTTTGAATCCACTCGGTGTGGGGCTCGAAGAGGGAATAAACTTTTTCGGCGGTGGGGATCGTCTCGCCACGGAGGAGGCGGCGCTCCACGAGGTCGAGGTGTTTGAGGAGCATGGCGTGAAAATACTGGAGCGCTTCCCATTGGGACAAACTCACGGGTTGGTCGCAGAGGGCGAGCAGGCTCACGCTGACTTTGGTCGCGAGTTCGTGGCCGGCGGCGAGATACTCGCGCACGGCGGCGTGGAGGCGGGTGGTTTTGGCGGCGGCCGGGCCGCCGCTGCGGTGGACGGTTTGGCTCGTGCTGCGTTGGAGGGATTTGAGCCGGCGGCGCCAGTCCTTCGCTTTGCGCCAGCCGGGGAGCGTGAGGCCGGGGGTGGCGTGGAGTTTTTCAATCCAGTCCACGCACTTGCGGCCGGCGTCCCAGAGGAGGTTCAAGTCGGTGGGGAAATGGACGTCGGTCTCGAGGACGTAGGTGTCGATCTTGAGTTCAAGGGGCGCGGTGGTGGCGCGTTCGTTTTTTTTAAAGACGACGCGGCCGGCGGCGGCGACGCGGGCGTTGATCTCGCGGAGGGTGGCCTCGTCGAGGAGGGCGACATTATCACGGAGCGTTTGATGCGCGAAGCGGCGGTCGTCGGTGCCGAATGGCGCGGCGGGCACGCCGAGAAACTGGCGGATGAGGGTGTGATGATTGGCGAGATCTTCGAGACGATCGTAGTTGGCATCGAGACCGTTGCGGACGATGCCGAGGACGAGGATTTGCCAGAGATCGAGGCCGGTGCGGCCGGTGGCTTTTTTGCCGGCGAGGATTTTGGCTTCGAGGAGCGCGAGGATTTCGGTCTTCAGCGTCGGGTGCGTCCAGATCCATTGCAGGCCGGCGAGGATCGGGGGCAGCTCGTCGCGGCTCTTGAGCGGGAGAACGATTTTTTCGATCGGCGTGAGGCCGAATTCGGGCTGGGCGGGGAAGAGTTGGCGCATGGAATCCGCGAATGTTGCGGGGTCAACGGGGCGGTTCTCCTCTGAAAGCACCTCCCGTGCCGGAAAGATTCGCGGGCGAAATCATTCGAAAATAATCGCGGCTCACCCGGGGAATCTTTGTTCAGGAAGTTTCCCGGCAGACACTACATAAACAAACGATGAGAAGCCAGTGTTTCATTTCTTCAGCCTACGATTGTGATCGGACAGCGACGATGATGCAGTCTCGTCGTTATCTGCAGCACGCTGGATCAGCCTGTTCATCGTTTCGATAACTCAAAGGTGCGACTTGCGGGACTACCAGCATAAATCTTCAGTGGCGTCGGTCCTTGGCACGGAGACTCGTAGCATGCCGTACGATCATTCGCTTTTACGCAAAAGCATCTCTCCGCGTGGCCGAGAAGCTCAGGCCTCCGCCTTCTAAGCGGATC
>JANYDX010000024.1 GCA_025363395.1 Verrucomicrobiota bacterium | reverse complement strand
CGCAAGCTCCAGCCCCGCCAGATAGGCCAGCGCTGCCAGCTGGTGGAGCCCGCACATTTCTTCCGTTGGCCGCAAGCTCACACAGACTGCCGGCCGCTCGGGCCGGCCAAAGATCGCGCAGCGCAGGTCCGGCAACAACTGCGCGCAACGTTCACCCGCCCGCTTACCCCGGGGCATGCCGGGAATTGGTGACGAAATACTTGGCGCGATACAACACGCGCCGCACTGGGAACGGCAGTCCATCGCTCCAGTGAACCCACGGCACGCGGCAATCACAACCGATAATTCCCGCGCGGAAGCCGGGCGCATTATGCTGAACGCACCGTTTAGCATCGCCAAAAAAACCCTTCGTTCACGCACCACCCTTCGAAAATGAGTCGACCCGATCCACGCCCAAGAACATAAATTCCGGATGCGCCTTTTCCTGTCATTGATGCTTATTGCGACTTCCTGGAGCTCAGCAATCGCCGCAGAGGCACCCCCTTCTCCGCCCGCGCCTCTGGCCACTCTCGCCGACCTCGAGGCCCGTGCCACCAAGGAAAACGGTTTCCCGGATGCCACGCCGCAATTCCATCGGGAAGTGATCCGGCTCATCGAAAGCAACACCCTCTCGTCCGGTGATGATTTTTCCCGTGCCGCCAACATGGCAACCGGCCCCATCGAAGAATACCGCTCCGTCCGGATGCGCTACGAACTTGCGCTCGCTGCCGTCGCCAAGGGAAATCTCGAAGCGGAAAAATCCCTGCCCCTCTTTTGGGATTCGCTGCTCCGCGCCCTTGGGCGCCCGATCCGGTTCGATCCATTTGGCGTCGCCGCCAAAAACCCCGATGACTCCAGCTTCACCCGCGAGCCCGCGCCAGAAGTAATTGCATCGGTCTTGCTCCATCCCGCGGAAGCGCGAGACGCCGCGAGCAAAGCCAAGGACAACGCCGAGGTTAAAAAAATCGTCGATGCCGATCAGGCCGTGCGACAAAACTGGAATAAGCTAACACCCGACGACTTTAAAACCGTTGCGACCGAGGACCACCAACGGAACGCCCGCATCCGCGCAATCGTCAATGAAGGCAGCCTGCACACCGCCCAGGATTTTGCCAACGCCGCCCTCGTAATGCAGCATAGCTCCGGCTTCGCCGGATTTCAATTGGCCCACGAACTCGCGGTCTGCTCAACCCTCCTCGGTGATCGCGGCATGGGGCGCTGGCTCATCGCGGCAACGTATGACCGGATGCTGAATTCCGTCGGCCACGACCAGCGTTTTGGCACGCAAAGCTGCCTAACGATGGGAAACCAAAAGCCTGCTCTCGGCGAGACCGACGAAGGCGGCATCTGCGACGCCGAACGCCTCGCCCTCGGCTGCCCCACGCTCGCCGCAAAGCGCGCCAACTTCTGGACACCCCACCCGTCCAACTGATCCCGGCGGTTGCTTGGGAATGCACTAGGCGCCAAGCCGGCGGTGAAAGGACTCACCGCTCTGCCCGCCTCATTGCAGATTTAGAAACACGCGCGGACCTCTGCCCGTTTTGGAGACGGGATCGGCTTGATCCTTCGCGAGGAAGACGCGCTCCGCGTCAATCTTGCCGACGCTGATGAAGTAGTCGCGCACTTGTTGCGCCCGTGCGGCCGCGAGCGCACGCAGGTCGTTATCACCCAGTTCCATGGTCTCCGCCATGCGGCCGGTCATCTCGTCCACCGCAGGTCCGCCCGCCACGGTTCCTTCGGCGTACTTTACCTCCGCGGGTTTCGCGGATTCCGCCGGCGTGGACTTGTGATTCCGCCGATTTTTGAACGTGACCACATCCATGACGCGGCCGAAAAAACCCTTCTTCGCTTCCCGCGGTGCGGCCGCCGCCACCGGTGCCTTGGCCAGCGGCGCATCAAATTGCGTGCCCGCCGGAAACTTGGCGGCGAAAAGCTGCTTCACCATCGCCAGATTTTCCTGCGGAGTGATGAGCAGTTGCTCCGGCGGCGGAATCGCCGGCTGGGCCGCGTGTTTTTGTTCCCAGATCGCCCGTCGCACCATCTCTGCAAATTTCTGCTGTTTTAACACGAAACCATCCGCGGGACCGTCGTAGCTGCCCTCGATGGCGACGCTCAATCCCGGACGGTTGGCGAGTGCCTTCACCATCGTCTCCAGTTTTTTCGTTTCCGCCGGTTGCAGGGCCGACAGGCCGGGCGAAAACTCCTGGTAGCCGAGTTCGTCACCGCCACCACCAAACATTGAGCCGAGCAGCGAAAAGGGAGAAACCGCCGTTTTCGTCAGCAGATTGCCGATGACTCGCCACACCACTTTTCCAATTTGAAAATTCGGATCGTCGGTGCTGCCCTGAATCGGCACGTCGATAACGATCTTCCCGTCGATATCCTTAAGCAGCGCCACTCCCAGCCGCACCGGCAGATTCGTCGCATCAGGACTGTTCGACGCGTTGCCGAATGCAAACTGGTTAAGCGTGATGACATTGCTCGCGCTGATTTTTTTCCCGTCGAGGAGAAATTTCACATCGAGCAGGAGTTTGCCCCGCGCGAGTTCATAGCCGGCGTATTTTCCGCTGTAGGGACTGAGCGGCAGCAGGTCCACATTTCGAAAATCAATTTTCAGATCCACAAATTTGCTGGCCCCCAGTGGATCGAGCTGCCCGGTGATCGCCACCGGCCCGGCTCCATCCACCATTGCCTTCAAATCCACGGCGGCCTTCGCCATGTTTTCCGAGGACAATCCGGTGATGGTGCCGCCGAATTGATTGATCGTCATTCGCACATTGGGCTCAACGGAATGATCGGCCAAACTGAAGTCTCCCTCGCTTATCATCACGCGGCCGATCGCGATGTTCGGAGCGGATGGGGTGGAAGCGGGCGGTGCCGGCGAAGCCACCGCTTCGGCCGGCGGTTTTTCTCCCGTGCGGGCGACCGTGGCGAGATTCAACGACTTGTCCGCGTTCACAATAATGCGCGCATAAGGCACAGCGAGATTCAGCTCATCAATCGCAACCTTGAGTTGCGGAGTCGTACTGAGCTTGAGTCCTTTCAACCCCAGCACACCGACACCCGCCAAATCCTCGCTGTGCGCCCCGTCCACCAACCCAAATTTTTCCACCTTCACTTCCCCCTCGACCGTGGCCGCGAGCGGCTGGTCCGCGGGCAGCGCCATCTGCACCGTCAAGCTGGTCGTCACTGCACCCTGCATGAGGCGCGCATTGACGAATTTCTCAAGGTAGGGACTCAGCGGCAGCAGTTCCAGCCCAGTCACGTCGGCTTTCAACTCAGCCTTCATCTCGGGCTTGATCGCCACCGAGCCCTCGACCTTGACCGTGCCCTGCGGAGCCCAGCTAAGTGACAGCTGCAGCGGCATCATGGCGCCCTCCGCCAAGCTCACATTTTTTATCGAGAACTGGATGCCAGTCAGCCCCAATTGAGCCGCATGCGGCGCCGCGAGATCGGCCACGTCCACCTGGAAATCCTTCAGTCCGATTTCGCCAATGACGACCTCGGGCAATTTGGCGGGAACGGCTACCGCACCGCTGTTCGGAGCTCCGGCAACGGTCGCGGAAACAGACCCCGCCGGGGAAAACATCGCCCCCAGATTGAGCGCGCCATCTTTCTCCCGTCGCACCCGCAGGTGTCCCCCGGAAAGACCCACCAAACCCACCGATGCCTTTTGCGCGAGCACATCGGCATTGACGCCGATGATATCGAGGGCCGGCAATGCCACCGCGACCTCCTTGCTGACGCGCTCCACGACTTTCAGCTCGCGCAACTGGAGCGCACCATCGAGCAATTTTAGGGCGCGCTGTCCTTCCGTGAGATTGATTTCATAGCCTCCGCGAACCGACAATTTCCCCTCCACAATGTCAGCCTGCATCCGGTCCGCGTAGTACGGCGCATACTTGGCGAGGACGATATTCTCCACGTTCAACTCACCCACGGAGCGAAAGGGCTCGGCGCTAATCGTCCCGGTCCAGGCCAGTTTCTCACCCGACTCGCTGACGGCCTCGAAATGATAGGGGGCACCCTTCGCTCCCGCGGTGCGAAATTCCGTGAGCGAAAAAGTCAACGGACCCATGACGGTCGCGAAGGGCGCTGGCCGCGACTGGTCCGAAAATTCAACGCGCGCCTGGGTCACTTTGAAACTGCCCACCCGCACTGGCCTGCCCGGCTTGGCGTGAGGCGCGGCAACCGCCGGCGGAGTAAGCCGGGCCAGGATGTCGGAAAAATTGAGCGACCCGTCCGCCTTGATGACGGTGGTCGCGTGAAATCCATCCAGCTCAACCTCGCTCAAAACCCAGTCGCCCGTCATTGAGGCGAGCGCATCGAAATTCACGTAGAGCCGGCTCCACCCCAGAAACGAACCGTTTCCGTCTTTGAGCCGGATGTCGAAATCCTCGAGGGTCAGGGAAAGCGAGTAAGGGTTGCAACGGACTTTCCCGAGGGTAACGGTGCGCCCGAGCTGGGCCGAAATCCGCTTTTCCAGCTGCGATTTCAACACCGGCGGGACCACGAAAAAACCGGTGACCGTAAACACTGCGAGCAGGACGGCCGCGATGCACAGCTTGCGGCGGAAATGGGAGGACGGCTGCGCTATGGTCATGGGCCATGAGTTAAACTCTCGTGCAGCGGGATGCAAATGCGCATGCGTTCTTTTTGCCGCCCGAACCCAACAGTCGCGCTCACAAGAAGTCACTCGCGCCAGCATTTCCCTCCGCGCCGCCGCGCTCCAGCTGCGGTCGGCCCACCGATCACGCTTGGGCACCGGCGCCAAACCGCCCGCGCCCACGCTTTCTTCACGGCTGGCGCCGGTGTTTCACCTGCCGTACCTCGACCGCCATGCGGTAGTCCAATCCGGGACAGTCCCGCGCAATCTCGACGGCATCATCGAGGCTGGCTGCTTTGACGATGACATAACCGCCCACGATTTCCTTGGCCTCCAGATAAGGGCCGTCGGTCAGGGAAGTGCCACGCCGTCCACGGAGTATCTTGCCGTTTACCTCGAGACCACCGGTTCCGACTACGATTCCCCGGGCGCTCATCCCCTCCATCCACGTGGTGAACCGTTGCATAATCCGTCCCATTTCCTCCGGGGTGGGAGGAGGTCCTTGATTCGGTTGGCGGAGCAGCAGCATGAACTCGGATTCTTCAGGTGGAGTTGTCATAATGGTGGTTATTTCAAATACTACGACGAACCGCTCGCGGCCATCAGGACAAAAATAATCCAATCCCATCAAAGATCCCGACGATGGACTTGCTCCGGCCAACCGAAGAATGCATCTTCCTCACCCTAGCATGAGTACAAACCCGCTCACCCCACCGAGCATGTCGGCCCGCGACCTGGAAACGTTTCTGCACGAAAAAATCCCGCTCAGCCGGGCCATGGGCGTGCACGTCGCCGAGAGCGGCGACAAACGTTTGATCCTGGACGCGCCTCTCGCGGAAAACATCAACCATCTTGGCACCGCCTTCGGTGGCTCGCTCCATGCGTTGCCCACCCTTGCCTGTTATGCCACGCTCTGGACCCTGATGCGCGCAGCCGGCGTGGATGGCCACGTGGTCGTGAAGCAGAGCGGGGCCAAATATCGTCAACCCGTAAAAGGCTCCCTGCGCGCCATCTGCAGCCGGCCGCCCGAACCCCTCGTCGCAAAATTCATGGACGATCTTCGCCGGCACAAAAAAGCCCGCATGGAACTCGCCGCCATCGTCGAGGGCGCGAATGGCAGTCCCGCGGTTGAGTTTCGCGGCACCTTTGTGGCCTTGACCTGAGGCACCCGCGAGACCGAGCTCCATCCGGCTCGGCCCGGTTTACCCCCAATTCCCCCTTACCCATGAAACCCCGCTCCAGCCTCTCCCTTCTTCTCGCCGGTTTGCTCCTCTCGTCCACCTCGCCTCGGTTGCAGGCACAGCCGGCCGGCGCGCCGACCGAGCCTCCTTTCCCCGTCACCATCCAGATCGACACCGCCCAGCCGCTCGGTGAATTGAAACCGATCTGGCGTTTTTTCGGCGCGGACGAACCCAACTACGCCACCATGAAGGACGGGCGCAAACTCATCGGCGAACTGGGCAAACTGAAACCCGGCTCCGTTTATTTCCGCACCCACAATTTGCTTAACACCGGTGACGGCACGCCCGCGCTGAAATGGGGCAGCACCAACGCCTACACCGAGGACGCCCAGGGCAAACCGATCTACAACTGGTCCGTTATCGACCGCATCTTCGACACCTACCTCGCCCGCGGCGTACGGCCGTATTTGCAAATCGGGTTCATGCCCCAGGCTCTCTCGCTCCAGCCCGAACCTTATCAGCACGAATGGCGTCCGGGCATGAAGTACGACGTGATCAGCGCCGGCTGGGCTTTTCCGCCGAAGGACTACGCCAAATGGTCCGAGCTCGTTTATCAATGGACAAAACACTGCATCGAGCGCTACAGCCGCGCAGAGGTGGAACAATGGTATTTCGAAGTGTGGAACGAACCGAACGGCCCCGCTTACTGGCGCTCCACGCCGGAGGAATTCAGCAAACTCCACGACTACGCCATCGCCGCCGTCCGGCGCGCGCTGCCGACCGCGCGGGTAGGCGGGCCGGATGTCGCCGGCCATGGCGGAAAATTCATGGAGGGATTTCTGCAGCATCTCGTGAGCGGAAAAAATTACGCCACCGGTGAAAAGGGCACGCCGACCGACTTCCTCTCCTTCCACGCCAAGGGCTCGCCCGTCTTCATTGACGGCCACGTCCGCATGGGCATCGCCAACCAGCTGCGCACCATCGACACCGGTTTCGCCATGATCGCGTCGGTACCCGAGCTCAAGACGAAGCCCATTGTCATTGGCGAGTCGGACCCCGAAGGTTGCGCCGCCTGCCAGGGGCCGCAAATGGGCTACCGCAATGGCACTATGTATTCGAGTTACACGGCGGCCAGTTTTGCGCGCAAACACGAGCTCGCCCTCAAGTATGGCGTCAACCTCGAGGGCGCGCTCACGTGGGCGTTTGAATTTGAAGATCAGTCCTATTTCCCCGGCTTCCGTGCGCTCGCCAGCAATGGCATCGATCTGCCGGTGCTGAATGTCTTTCGCATGTTCAGCCAGATGGGGGGACAACGCCTCGCAACGCACAGCTCCGCCGAAGTGCCGCTCGACGTCATGTTGAAAACCGGGGTGCGCGAGCAACCCGACGTGGCCGCGTTCGCCAGTCTCGAAGGCCGCCGTCTGTCCATCATGGTGTGGCATTACCACGACGACGATGTCCGCGGCCCCGATGCTGCGGTTGAAATCACCGCGACGGGCCTGACCCGCGCCGGCGAATCCGCCCAGCTGATCCACTACCGTATCGATGAAACGCACAGTAACTCCTACGCGGAATGGAAACGCCTCGGTTCGCCCATCGCGCCCAACGACGCCCAATACATCCAGCTCATCAACGCCGGTCAGCTCGCCCAACTCGGACCTGCGGAAAAAATCCTCCTCGAGGCCGGCCGGGCTACCCTGAAGTTCACCTTGCCACGCCAAGGTGTGTCGCTCCTCGTCCTCGAATTGCCGGCGGCCAATTAAGTCGCGCCTGTTTTCACCCCGATTCAACGCCCACCCCGTTGTCATCCTGAGCCACACAATGCGTACCTCACATTTAGTTCTGCTCCTGCTTTCGCTCATCACAAGTAAATCGATGTTCGGCGCACCCCAAACCTTCGACGTCACGAAATTTGGCGCGATCGGCGACGGGACGACCATCAACACCGCCGCCCTCCAAAAGGCCATCGACACGTGCAGCGCAGAAGGCGGCGGCACCCTGACCATTCCGGCCGGGCGTTTTGTCACCGGGACCATTCAACTTAAGAACAACACCACTCTTCACCTCGACGAACAGGCCGTCATCCTCGGCAGCACCCAGGCGGCGGACTACCGCAACGTTGACCCATTCATCGACGGCACGGGTGCGGAATTGGGCTATGCGCTGGTCGTGGCCGTCGACGCACACCACGTCGGAATCGAAGGCAAAGGCTCCATCGACG
>JANYDX010000070.1 GCA_025363395.1 Verrucomicrobiota bacterium | reverse complement strand
CGACGGCTTGCGACATACCTTCCTTCGAACCGCGGACCACGAGGCGGTCCATCTGGATCACACCCTGACTCAGGGAGAAAGCCGCGGTCGCCGTAGCTCCGGTCTTCACCTCGACCTGGACACTCAAAGGATCAAGGCCGGGATACGTGGCGGTAACCGTGTAGGAACCCGCAGGCACGTTGTTCAGAGCGAAGGTGCCATCGCGCTCGGTGGTCGTTTTGAAGGCGGAGCCTTCCACCACGATTTCCGCGGCCTGAAGGTAATTGCCGCTGCTGGCCTCCATCACCCGGCCCGCGAGCGAACCGGTGTTGGTGGCTTGGGCGGAAAGATTGCCGGCCGCGGTCAGGGCCAGCACCAGTGAACATAACAAACGGCCGCCCATGCTGCCGTTGAATTGAGCAAACATCGTTGCAAGAATCGAGCGGGCCAAGCGCCGCCCGTTGAGGGGTGTAGTTTCCATTTCTTAGGGGTTGGTGAAGGTGCGTGAAGCATACGCCAAAGCGTAATTTCACTAATGAACTTGCCATTCACATTTGAACATGTTCGGTACCTTGGCAACAAAAAATTCGTCCCCTCTGCCGGTTTTTTCTCGTCGTCAGCCGGTAGAAAATTTCCTCTCACCTTCATGCCCACCCGGCGTTCATTGTCTCTTCCCACCGCGCCCACCACTGCCGCCAGCCAGGAGCGTTACGTCATTCCCAATCTGCGCAACGCCTGCCGGATTCTAAAACTGCTGGGCAGCACGGCCGACGGCCTCAAGGCGGCCGACATCGGCCGCCAGCTCGGCATTCCCGTCACAACCACGCTGCGCATCATGACCACGCTCCATCTGGAGGGTCTCGTGCGCAAAAACGGCACGCAGTTCGAACTCGGCCCGGTGCTGATCCAACTCGGCAATGCTTCACTCGCGGGCACGGAAATCCGCACCGCCGCCCTGCCCGTGCTGGAAAAACTGACTGAACAAATCGACGAGACCTGCCACCTCGCAATCCCGTGTGACGACCGCTCGCTCATTGTGGCCGTGCAGGACAGCCCCCACCCGTTGCGCGCCGCCTCGCGCCCTGGCTTTCTCGCGGAACTCCACTGCTCGTCCACGGGGAAAACATTTCTGGCGTTCCTGCATCACGACCGCATCGCCGAGCTCCATGCGGCCATGCGGCTGACCAAACGCACGGCCCACACCCTCACCACGCTCAGTGAAATCCGCCGCGAGGCCGAACTCACCCGGAAAAGGGGCTACAGTCTGGACGATGAAGAATTCAATCTCGGCGTCCGCTGCCTGGCCGCACCCGTGTATGCTTCCGATGCAATCTGCGTCGGCGCCATCGGTATCACCGCAGCCACCCTCCGCTTTCCCAAAGAGCGTATTCCCGAAATGGCCACGGCCGTGAAGGCCGCCGCGGCTGAACTCTCCCGCCTGCTGGGCTACACGATCCCACCACGCTAGCCGAACCACTGTTCCTGCCTCTGTCCGAGGCGTGCAACCGATCCGGCTCGGTTTCACTGCATTGTTTAATCCGAATTTACCCATGTCAAAAATCGACGTACTGAACCGCATCAAATCCGAGAAGGTCATCGCGCTCATCCGCGCCGACAGCTCGGCGAGCCTCCTCGAATGCGCCCGCGCGCTCTCCGCCGGCGGACTCAATTGCATCGAGCTCACGATGACCACCCCCGGTGCCCTTGAACTGTGCGCCCAAGTCTCGAAGGAATTGCCCCATGTCCTGCTCGGACTGGGCACCGTCCTCGACGCCGACACCGCTCGGCAAGGCATCGCCGCCGGCGCAAAGTTCATCGTCACCCCCGCCGTGCGTCCCACCGTCATCGCTGCCTGCAAGGAAGCCGGTGTCCCGATTTTTTCCGGCGCACTCACCCCGACCGAAGCCTACACCGCCTGGGAACTCGGCGCCGATGTCATCAAGGTTTTCCCCGCGGAATATTTTGGGCCGGCCTACATCAAGTCGCTGAAGGCTCCTTTTCCTAAAATCGAATTCATGCCCACCGGTGGCGTCACCCCGGAAACCGTCGGCGATTTCCTGAAGGCTGGCGCGTTCGCCACCGCCGCCGGGAGTTCTCTCGTCGCGGCTGCCGCGCTGAAAGCCCATGACTGGGCCGCCATCACCGCCCGCGCTCAGGTCTTCGTCGCGGCTGCCAACCAGGCTTGATCCCCCGCGCTTCAACTCAAATCCCTTTTCCCCCATGTCACTGACCATCAAACCTGCCAACTCCTGTACCTTTGACCAGATCTCGCTCGGCGAGGTCATGCTCCGCCTCGACCCGGGCGAGGGCCGCATCCGCACCGCGCGGGCCTTCACCGCCTGGGAAGGCGGCGGCGAATACAACACCTCCCGCGGTCTCCGCAAATGCTTCGGCTATAAAACCGCCGTCGTCACCGCCTTCGTGGACAACGAAGTGGGCCACCTCGTCGAGGATTTCATCATGCAGGGCGGAGTCGCCACCGACTTCATCAAATGGCGCGAGGACGACGGCATCGGCCGCACCGTCCGCAACGGCCTGAACTTCACCGAGCGCGGTTTCGGCATCCGCGGCGCCGTGGGCAATCCCGATCGCGGCAACACCGCCGCCTCCCAACTCAAGCCCGGTGATATCGACTGGGACCATATCTTCGGCAAACTCGGCGTGCGCTGGTTCCACACCGGCGGAATTTTTGCCGCGCTCTCCGCGTCCACGGCCGAGCTCACCGTTGAGGCCGTCAAAGCCGCCAACAAGCACGGCACCATCGTCAGCTACGATTTGAACTATCGTCCCTCGCTCTGGAAAACCATCGGCGGTCTCAAGAAAGCCCAGGAGGTCAACCGCGAGATTGCGAAGTACGTCGATGTCATGATCGGCAACGAGGAAGATTTCACGGCCTCACTCGGCTTCGAGGTGAAGGGTCAGGAAAAACTCGGCCACATCGAGACCGATGCCTTCAAGACGATGATCGAGACTGCCGTGAAGGAATTCAAAAACTTCAAAGTCGCCGCGACCACATTGCGCCATGTCATCACCGCCACGAAGAACGACTGGAGCGCGATCCTCTGGCATGACGGAAAATTCCACGAGAGCCGCCAGTACCCCGGCCTCGAGATCCTCGACCGCGTCGGCGGCGGCGACAGCTTCGCGTCCGGCGTGCAGTTCGGTTTCATGGAATTCAATGACGCCCAGAAAGCCGTCGAGTACGGTGCTGCCCACGGCGCGCTGGCCTCGACGACTCCCGGCGACACCTCGATGGCCACACGCAAAGAAGTGGAAAAAACGATCAGTGGTGGCGGCGCGCGGGTCGTTCGCTGATTTGTGGTCGCGAGGCACGGCTGCATGCCGTGGCAAACCAGTCGTTTTCAAACCCGGGTTTTCACGCCCGGGTTTTTTACGGCCCGCACCGCCCGGGCCGCTTCCTTTTGTCCGGAGGGATCAAATTCCCCGAGGACCTGAAACAGAATGGGGCCATGCACCCAGCGCCACGGATCCGCGCAAGGGAAAGGCCAGTGCAACTGCACAAGATGGGGAGGGCAAAATTCGTCGTGTGTTTCCGGATTTTCCAATCATCTTGTGGTAAGACTTGATCCGACGCGGAACGCTTGGCACGCCGAACGCAAACCCAAGAATGTTTCCAAAAATCCCGGCGTGGGCACTACTCCACCGATAAAGCATATCTATCCCGCCGCAAATCTGTGAAACCTTACCTTTGTCTGGGTCTTCTCTTCATCGCGATCACCCTTAATACCGCTCAAGCCGGGTTGTGGTCATCGATTTACTCACCCACCCCGGACGTGATCGCCAATACCGATATGCTCGACCCGGGCGCTCCAACCCCGGCACCCGGCAAGCCAGTGTACTATATGGCCGTATCGAAAGGCTACCGGCAATTCGGGTACCCGACATCCGGAGAAAAGATTCCCGAATCAACTGGCGTATTGAAAATCATCACAAAAATCCTGGCCACCCAGGGCTATACGCTGGCGTCCGCCGAACATGCTCCCGACCTCATCATCCTGTACTCATGGGGAGATTTTTATAAAAATCCCGATCCTTTCGTACGCAACAACTACAAGCTGGAAATGCTCGAGTTCCTCGGCGCAAACAAGCTGGGCTTGCGCACGGACTCCCGCAGCAATGCCTTTCCCGAACTAGGCACGGGGCTCGCTTCGCTGAATCCGGACAGCTCGACCGTCGCCGGGTTTATTCCGCACGGTCTGTACGTCATCACGTTTTGGGCGTTCGACTTCGGCCAGGCGCAGAAGGGAGTGTCACGGCTGTTCTGGAAAACCAACATCAGCTCGTCCACCCGCGGCTTCTATCTGCCGGAAGTGCTGCCGACGATGTTGGCCGTCGCCGCGCCTCTAATCGGCAAAGAAACGGATCGCCCCATCCGGATCGACGTGGGGGAACATTACCATCCCAGAGTGGACCTGGGCACTTTGCAGATCATCGATATGGACGTGAAAATGAAGGAACCCAAATAAGATCCTTCCGCGGCGGGGTGACCGCTGTTTCCGCTTTGAAAGCAAGGCGACTTGGGCGAATGCGCGGTGCGTTATCTTTCCTTGAAGCCGGACCACGCAGAAAGGGCCCATGGATGATTATTTATCCGGTACTTCGCCGAGAATCTTCAGCTCGTCGAGCCGCACGTGTTCGGTGGGCATGGGCTTGCGCTGCAAACCGTGAGTCGGCTGACCATAATAGCGCGAGGCGAATTCAGCCATCGCGGCCAACTGCTGATCAAAGGCGTTGCCCCGTTCCCGGATACTGAAGCGTGTTTCCCAAAGCAGCTTGTGTTTCCTCTCCTTGTTCAGGAGCTGAAAATCATAAGCCATCAAGACGACAAAATAGCGGTTGTCCTCAAGTTCATCAATCAAGTCTTTGCGCAGACCACCCAGCGGCGTGAGTTCCCGACCCCGGGTCTCGTTCAACGCTTCATCGTATCCCAGAATGCCTGCGTTGTCCCAATCGGCGTGATCGCGCAGCCGATTCTCCATGTCAGCCAGGGTCATCGCCGCGGAAAAAACGGAGTCGGCCTCCTGCTTGCCGACGGACGCTGAGAGTTTTTCGCTGGCACTGGAGCCGGCGAACTTCAATTTATCGCTGGCTGAACTCAACTGCTGACTCGCCGAGCTCAGGTTCTGGTAGGCCGTCGAACTGGAGGCGCCAGTGGATCCGGCGGTGGTGCCCCAGTAGACCATCACAAGAAGTTTGGCTTTGGCCGGGTCGGTCGCGGGAAGGTAATTTTGCGCCCGCAGCGAAGGGGCGATCATCCTGACCACATTTTTAAACTTCAATTTGTCGGCGGAGGCATCGACCAATTTCCCGCCCCACACACCGCCCTCCCCAAAAGCGAAGGCTTCCGGTTCAAAAACGCCCGCCGGCGTTTTGGTGCGCACATAATCCTCGCTGACCCGCGAAGAGACCGCCACGACAGGAGCGTCCTCGCCCCGCGCGGAGAGCAGCATGGCCATCGCCAGCCCACCGCAGATCAGTCCGCAGATCGAGCGGCGCAAATAGTAACCGGAATTCATCACGTTGATTGGGAGATTCATTTTAAAGCCAGGGTTGTAATTATGGTTCGATACACGCGAAGCTCAGGAGCTTGGCACTTCACCGAGAATTTTCATTTCATCCAATCTGACATGCTCGGTGGGCAGCGAGTGGCGACGTAACCCATTTGTGGTCTGTCCAAAATAGCGTGCCGCCGCTTCTGACATTTCCGCCAGCTGCCGGTCGAAAGCGTTGCCGCGTTCACGAATGCTAAAACGCGTTTCCCAAAGCAGCTTGTGTTTCTTTTCCTGGTTTAACAGTTGAAAATCATAGGCCATCAAGACGACAAAATAGCGGTTGTCCTCCAGTTCATCAATCAGATCTTTGCGCAGACCACCCAGCGCCGTGCGTTCCCGGCCCCGGGTCTCATACAAGGCTTCATCATAGCCAAGAATGCCGGCATTGTCCAAATCGGCGCGGTCGCGCTCCCGATTCTCCATATCAGCCAGCGTCATCGCGGCGGCAAAAATGGCATCAGCCTCGTCCTTTTCGGAGGCGGCGGAGAATTTGTCGTTGGTGCCGGAGAGTCTGTCGTTGACGAGGGCGACCTTCAACTTATCGCTGGCTAAGTTCAACTGCTGGTTTGCGGAGCTCAGGTTCTGGTAGGCCACTGAACTGGAGGCGCCACTTGTTCCGGCGGTCATGCCCCAGTAAACCATGATCAGGAGTTTCGTTTTGGCCGGGTCCCGCGCAGGCAGATAATTTTGCGCACGGAGCACCGGGGCTAGGGTTCGCGCCACATTCTTGAAGTTGAGTTTATCCGCGGAGGCATCGGCCATTTTCCCGCCCCACACGCCGCCCTCCCCGAAAGCGAAGGCTTCCGGTTCAAAAACGCCCGCCGGCGTTTTGGTGCGCACATAATCGGCGCTGACCCGCGAAGACACGGCCACGAATGGGGCTATTTCCGCGTTAACCGAATGAAGCATCACCAACGGCAACCCTGACCAGGCCAGCCGGCAAAAGGTACGGGCTATGCTCCGCACGGTATTCATAATGGTTTTCATAGTGAAAAAATATCAGCGATTGATAGAGAACTACAAACTGAGCCGGCCGAATTTCAGTTCAGCGACGCCCTCGACGGTTTTCCCATTTTCCAAAGCAGGATAAAAGCGAACATTGCCGACGGCGGCTTCGGCGGCTTCATCCGCAGGTGAGGAGCAACTGGTGTCCATGAACGCGCCCGTGGGCTGCCCATCCTTGGAAACC
>JANYDX010000056.1 GCA_025363395.1 Verrucomicrobiota bacterium | reverse complement strand
CGGACGCCGTGAGGCACTTTATCGCCGCTGTGCCGGACGCCGTGAGGCACTTTATCGCCGCTGTGCCGGACGCGGCGATCCTCTGGGATTCGCACCACACCTGGAAAAAAGGCGGCGAAGATCCCCTCGCCACCTGGCAGGCGCTTCGCGCCCACATTGTTCATGTGCATGTGAAGGACAGTGTCAGCCTCGCCTCCGCCACTCATCCCTTTACCTGCGTGCTGCCCGGCACGGGCGAATTTCCCGCCGCACCGCTCCTGGCAGTTTTGCGCACGGAGTTTGCCGGCACGGTCAGCCTGGAATGGGAAAAAATGTGGCATCCCTCTCTCCCGCCACTCGAGGATGCGCTGAGCGCGGCGACCGGGAAACGGTGGTGGTAGCGAGGAATTTTTAAAAGCCACCGCATCAATTGCATTCCGTCCCCCGTTTCGCTAACTCAAGTGGCCCAATAGAGCGACGCATTCTAAAAGCTGGTCGGGGTTTAATCCCCCACAGATTCTTCCGCCGGTCGGGCGTAAAGCCCGACCTACTCCACGCGCCTGCAGGACGGTGGCACTCACCCGCCACGGTGCGGGTGAGACCGCACCCCGCCCACCCCCGAGCGTGCGGAGGGCTCGCTTCTGGGTTACAGCTTTATGAATATGCTCTGAGAGCGCCTTCGCGGCGCAAGGCAGGCGCGCTCCTCAAATTGGCGAAGTCGTGACCGTTCGACCGCGTCTTCAACGCCTTGGTCAAATTGAGCTTGAACCGTAGTTAAGCCGCCCCGACTCACGCCAGCCATCGCCGCGCCCCCGGGCCACGTATGGCTCACAGTTCTTCCAGCGTCCTCCGCCCAGGCCATTAAGTATTCTATTAGTTGACAAATAAACGCGATTTTTAATGTCAACTAATAGAATACTTAGCGTTGCGCCTCTCCCGGCAGTCGCGAGACCTGCCGCCCTGGCGCCAAATCTGAACAATAGCGCGACGCAATGGTACGGGGGGTCGGGCTTGCTTTGCCTTTGAGGCTCCGGGTTAGGAGACCCCAAAGGCAATCAACCCTCCGAGCTACGCCGTTTCTCCGGGGAACCAGCGGCCTTCCACCATCGTGACGCGCGGGTGCTCCTCAAAGCCGACCTCGCCTCGTTGCACTTGCCCGGCCAGCAGATCCACCGCGGTCTCACCGATAATCCCCGGGTGCTGGTGAACCCCGGGCCACGGCCCCGTCCCGGAGTGATCGAGCAGACACACTTTGATCTTAGTGCCCAAGCGCGGGCCGAGCAACGAGCCCAACACGTGCACCGCATTTTCCGCCGTGAGTATGATATCAGGACGATGCTGGCGCACCCATGGCTCGATGGTGCCGGCCAATTCCTCGGGATGATCTGAATCGAGCGTGATGGCGGAAATGGGCGCAAATTCCCCGAGCTGCTGGTGCAACGCGAGCGTGGCCTGGTAGGCGAAGTTGACGCGCCGCACGAGATTGCCGGTCAGCACCAAGCTGGGACGCCGGTAACCCAGCATGTGCAGCTGCGCGAGCGCCAGCATGATGTTGTTCTGGTGAAATGGAACGACCCGGTTGACGATGAGGTTCTGCGCGGAATAGGTCGCCGCCACGACGGAGAATTGCGTCCAGTCCAGCAACTGAGCGCAGTCCTCGATCGCCGGCAGCGGAGGAATCAGCACTCCGCGAATACCACGGCTCTTCAACATGGTGGTGAGCCGCGTCTGGCTCAGCTGCGCAATGTCCACATTGAAGAGATCAACCGTGTAGCCCAGCGAAAGCGCCCGGCTCCTGGCTCCCGCGATCACATCCGAGGTGTAGCGATGTGTGGCCGGGTGGGCGTCGTGCGAAAAAGATAAAAATCCCAGCGTGGCCTGATGGGAAGGCATGCGCTTTGCGCGCAGCAAATGCATCAGCCGGCCGATCTCCGGATGTGGCACGTAACCGGCCTTGCGCGCCGCCCGCTGCACGCGCTCACGCGTGCGCAGCGAGATCTTGGGGTTGTTGCGCAAGGCATACGACACGGTCATCAGCGAAACACCGGCCAGTTTGGCGACGTCCGCGAGGGAGGCCCGCCGCAACACCGGCGGCGAGGACACGGGGATTTTTGCTTTCATGCAGGGACGCGAATCGTAACTTCCGCTTGAGGCCACTGGAGGCCAATTTCATTTCAAAGGCAATCGTCCAGTGTAGGATAAACTGAGGCGGCACTCGCCGGAGCAGGTGAACCCCGGCTGTCTGACCACGTTATCCGCCACGCCCCTCAGGCTACCGTCAACCCCTCCACCTTATGAACCGCTGCTTTAACCTACGCCGGTGCCTTGCCGGCACCGTTCTCGCCGTTTGCTGCGCCGCTCCGGCCTACGCCCAAACCGTCGCACCTGCCACGCCCCCGCCGACCGAAACCGTCGTGTTGTCACCCTTCACCGTCAATTCCAGCCGGGATGTCGGCTTCGTCGCCGCGAGCTCGCTGGCCGGCGGACGCCTCGCCAGCGATTTGAAGGACACGCCTGCCGCCTACTCAGTGCTGACCCGCGAGTTCATCGACGCACTCAATCTCACCGATCTTTCCGTCGCGG
>JANYDX010000049.1 GCA_025363395.1 Verrucomicrobiota bacterium | reverse complement strand
CGGGCGTAAACCGGATGGTCGTTCACCGCTTTGTCCACCAACCGTGGGACGACCGCTATCAGCCCGGCAACGCGATGGGGCAATGGGGCTCCCATTTTGATCGCACGCAGACCTGGTGGGAACCGGGCAAGTCGATGGTGCAATACTGGCAGCGTTGCCAGGCGCTCCTCCAGTGGGGTCATCCGGCTGAAGCGAAAAACGATTTCACTTTCGCGGAGTCAACAGGCGGCGCCGCGTTCAAAAGCATTCACCGCACAAATGGCTCGGCCGACGTATTCTTTGTCGCGAATCTCGCACGCGAGGCGGGCGCGGCGCGGTGCAGCTTTCCCGCCGGCGGTGCGCAACCGGAGTTGTGGGACCCGGTGACCGGCACCGTGCGCGACCTCACCGATTTCAAGATCGCGGACGGCCGGACGGTCGTCCCCTTGGAGTTCGCGGCCACGCAGAGCTTCTTCGTGGTTTTTCGGAAGCCCACGGCAAAAACCTCGGGCACCGCGGAAAATTTTCCGGTGCTGCATCGCGTGGAAGAAATCGGCGGCGCTTGGACCGTCACCTTTGACCCGAAATGGGGCGGCCCTGCGGAGCCGGTGACGTTTCCTGCCTTGGAGGATTGGACGAACCACCCTGAACCCGGTATCAAGTATTTTAGCGGTACGGCGACTTATCGAAAGACCTTTGAAGTGACGCCCGCCGAAATGGCTCGCCCGCTTTTTTCGCCCGTGCTCGATCTCGGGGTCGTTCAGCATCTCGCCCGCGTGCGACTGAACGGCCGCGATCTCGGCGTCATTTGGTGCGCCCCGTGGCGGGTGGCGGTGCCACGCGATTTGCTTCGGTCTCAGGGCAACCAACTCGAAATCGAGATCACCAACGTCTGGGCCAATCGTCTGATCGGCGACGAGCAACAGCCCGCGGACACCGAATGGGGCGTGGGACACCAGAAGTTTGGCGGGCCACTCAAGGAATTTCCGGAATGGTTCCGCCAAGGGACTCCCCGCCCCTCGCGGGGCCGGCTGACGTTTACCACTTGGAACTACTTTACCAAGGATTCCCGGCTCACTCCGTCGGGGCTGCTCGGCCCAGTGACCTTGCAATCCCCCTGATTTTTGATGCGACGGATTCCAGCCAGACCCCAAACAAACCTCACGGTTGACGGTAATACCAGAGGACAATTGCGGGTTTGCGGTGTCGGATAAAAATTAGATGCTTACTTGTTTTCGTTAAACCCTCCCGGCGTTTCTTCCGCCTTACCCCTATGAAAATTACCTCCGTCTTTCAATCGTTGCTCATCGGCTTCGTTGCGGCCGCCACCGTTCTGGCGTCCGCGGCGGACAAGAAACCGCTCAAGGTTGGCTTTGCCCAAACCGGCGCGGAAAGCGCTTGGCGCACCGCCAATTCCGAATCGATGAAGGCCGAGGCGGCGAAGCGCGGCATCGACCTGAAATTTTCTGATGGCCTGGGCAAACAGGAAAATCAGATCCGCGCGATCCGGTCGTTTGTGACGCAGCATGTGGACGCCATCGTGCTCGCTCCGCTCGTCGAGACGGGTTGGGACCCGGTGTTGCGCGAAGCCAAACGCGCCGGCATCCCGGTGATCATCACCGACCGGACCATTCAGACAGCGGATGAGTCGTTGTACGTGTGCTTTATCGGTTCAGATTTCTTGACGGAGGGTCGCATGGCCGCCGATTGGCTCGCGAAAAAAGTAAATGGCAAGGGCCGCATCGTCGAACTGCAGGGCACTCCCGGCTCCGCCCCGGCCAACGACCGGCGCAAATCCTTTGGCGAGGCCATCGCGAAATACCCCGAGCTGAAAATCATCGACGCCCAGAGCGGTGATTTCCGCCGCACCGGCGGCAAGGAAGTCATGGAGGCCTTCATCAAGAAACACGGCAAGGACAT
Source organism: Verrucomicrobiota bacterium (assembly GCA_025363395.1). Taxonomy (GTDB): domain Bacteria; phylum Verrucomicrobiota; class Verrucomicrobiia; order Opitutales; family Opitutaceae; genus Lacunisphaera. Next base: position 2,778 of record JANYDX010000049.1, on the reverse strand, counting down.
CGACATTTTGTACGCTCACAATGACGACATGGCTCTCGGTGCGGTCCAAGCCATCGAGGAAGCCGGTTTGAAACCGGGCAAGGACATCGTCATTGTCTCCATCGACGCAGTCCGCGAAGGCGTGCAAGCCGTGGTTGACGGCAAGATCAACTGCACCGTCGAGTGCAACCCGCTGTTCGGGCCCAAGGTGTACGATACGATCCAGAAGGTGATTGCGGGCGAGAAGGTCGAACGCAAATCCTTCAACAAGGATGAACTCTTCGACTCGACCAACGCCGCTGCCGTCATTGCAACGCGGCAGTATTGAGCCACGCCAGTTCTTGATGTGCATCCTTCCGAACGAAGTGAAGAATCCACGTATTCGTGAGAAAGATGATTTCCGGACGAATGGATCCTTCGCTGCGGTCAGGATGACCGTTGATAGTCGGAAGGGAAATTTTGCTCGATGAATCCCGCCCTCCTCGAACTGCGTGGCATCGGCAAAAGCTTTCCCGGGGTGAAAGCGCTGCAAGGCGTGGATTTTACCGTGAACGCGGGCGAGATCCACGCGCTGCTGGGTGAAAACGGAGCCGGGAAATCCACGCTCATCAAGGTGCTGACCGGCGTGCATCCGGCGGATGCGGGTGAGATTCGTCTGGGCGGGCAGATCATCCGCCCTGCCGCGCCGAAGGATGCCGAGCGTTTCGGTATCAGCACGGTTTACCAGGAGGTGAATCTGGTGCCGTCGCTCTCGGTCGCCGAAAACATCACGCTCGGCCGTCAGCCCGGTCGTCTGGGATTTCTCAACTGGCGGGCGATCCGCCGGCGGGCGCGGGCCGCGCTCGCCCGGCTCGAAGTCGAATGCGATGTGGATGCCGAACTTGGTTCCCTCTCGGTGGCCCGCCAGCAAATGGTCGCCATCGCCCGTGCGCTCGATACGCAGGCGCGCCTGCTCGTGCTCGATGAGCCGACGGCCAGCCTCGATGAGCGGGAAGTCGCCGAGCTGTTTGCCATCATGCGCAAACTCCGCACCGACGGGCTCGGGATTGTTTTTGTCACTCACTTCCTCGATCAGGTTTATGCCGTCACCGACCGACTGACGGTGCTGCGCAACGGCCAGCTCGTCGGCGAATTTGCCACCCCCGACCTCACGCGACTGCAGTTGGTGGGCAAGATGCTGGGGCGCGAAGTGAGCGCAGCGGATTTTTCGGCCGGGGCCACGGCCCGGCGGAAAGATTCTGGCCGCCCGGTCCTAGCCGCGCATCAGATTGGCCGTCAAGGCGCGATTGCTCCCGTGGATTTGACGCTCCATCTCGGCGAAGTCCTCGGTCTCGGTGGTTTGCTCGGTTCCGGCCGCACCGAAACGGCGCGTTTGCTTTTTGGTATCGATGCGGCCGACAGTGGAAAGCTGAGCGTCAACGGCGACGTGGTGAAAATCGATTCCCCGCGTGCGGCAGTGCGGCACGGACTGGCGTTCTGCTCGGAGGATCGGAAGTCCGAGGGCATTTTGCCGAATCTCTCGGTGCGTGAGAATTTGATTTTCGCCCTGCAAGGCAAACGTGGCGTGTTCCGCGCACTGTCCCGTGCCGAGCAGACGCACCTGTGCGACCACTACATCAAGGCGCTCCGGATCAAGACCGCCGACGCCGATACACCGATTAAGAATCTTTCCGGCGGCAACCAGCAAAAGGTATTGCTCGCCCGCTGGCTCGCGACGCAGCCGGCCATGATCATTCTCGATGAACCAACGCGCGGCATCGACATCGGGGCGAAGCAGGAAATTGAGCAGTTGATCGCCAAGCTGCGCGATGACGGCCTCGCGGTTTTGTTTATCTCGTCGGAAATCGACGAAGTCGTTCGCAACTGTTCGCGGGTGCTCGTGCTGCGCGAGCGCAAGCTGGCGGGGGAAGTGATCGGCGCGGAACTGTCGACGGAACATTTGATGCAACTCATGGCGGGTGCGCATGAATAATTCCAACGCTCCTTTGATTTTTGGTAGGGCGCGGACTCCGCTCCGCGCCGGGCGCGCGCCACGTTCGGCGGCGGCGGCGCCAGGGCCCGCGGCGGGCAGCGGAGTGCCCGCCCTACCTGCGAGGCGCAAATTTTACGACGGAAGCTTGGCATGAAATCCAAATCACCCATTCTCTGGCCGCTGGCCGGGCTCATGGCGCTCGTGTTGTTGAATGCGGGGTTCAATCCCGCTTTTTTGAAAATCACGCTGCTGGACGGCCATCTCTACGGCGTGTCAGTGGATATTCTCACGCAGGGTTCACGCACGATGCTGGTCGCGCTCGGCATGACGCTCGTGATTGCGACGGGTGGAGTTGATCTGTCGGTCGGATCGGTCGTGGCGATTGCCGGCGCGGTGTGTGCAGTGCTGCTGCAAGGCGGTCACTCCCTCGCGATGACGCTCGCGGCCGCTCTCGGCGCGGGATTGCTGGCCGGCACCGCCAACGGTCTGCTCGTCGCGCGGCTGGGCGTTCAGCCGATTGTGGCGACGTTGATCCTGATGGTAGCAGGCCGCGGACTCGCCCAACTCATCGTCGACGGGCAGGTCATCGTTATTAAGAGTTCTTCGTTCGAATATTTGGCCAACGGTTTTCTTTTCGGCCTGCCGGTGGCGCCGCTGCTGGTCGCCGGACTGTATCTGGCTACGCATCTGGTGTTGCGCCGGACCGCGCTGGGTTTGTTCATCGAGGCGGTGGGCGATAACGAGACGGCGAGCCGTTTTGCTGGTCTGGCGGCAACGCGCATCAAAGCATCCGCATATATTTTTTGCGGCGCCTGTGCCGGGCTCGC
>JANYDX010000203.1 GCA_025363395.1 Verrucomicrobiota bacterium | reverse complement strand
CCTGCATGACGCGGGATTCCACCACGCCGCCCGGCGTTTCAATGGTGAAGGGTGCGGCGCCGGTGAACTTCTGGTCATGGAGGTACCGGGAAAAAATGCGCAGGCCGTTGCCGGATTTTTCGGCCTCGGACCCATCGGGATTAAAGATGCGCAGGCCAAATTGCGCGCGCTGGGAGGGCAGCGGGCCCCACAAAATTCCGTCGGACCCGGCGCCGAAATTGCGATGGCAAATGACCCGGATCTGTTCCCGGGTGGGCGTGGTCCAGCCGGGAAAGTCCGCCGGATTCATCACGATGTAGTCGTTGCCCAAGGCGTGGTATTTGTAGAAGCGCATGAGAACCCGCATGGATAAACCAACGCCACCCTGGAAGACACGAAAAAAAAGTGTGCGGCCGGTTAAACCACAGCACTGTGCTGCGGGTGGAGCATCCCATTAAGCGAGAAAACGGAAAGCGGTTCGAAAAGCCGCTTTCCCACCCGCTTCGATATTACGGCCGTGACCGACGAGGATCCGGTCAAAGTCCCAGTCCAGAATGTGGTCGAGTGAAGCACGCACTGCGGCCTTGTCCTTCATCATGCTCTTGCAAAACCGGGTGGGCCCGAGGTGGCCCCAAGCCTTGTTCAGGCGCATGAGCAGCGCTAACCACCACGGTCCGTCCGGGCCGAGGTTGACGGCGATATCCGCGATCATCAGGGTGCGGGACCCAGCGTGAAAGAATACAACTTCGTTCAACCGGGGCATTCCCTGGATGAGCTGTTGGTCAAGAACTGTCGCCCACGAGGAGTGGGGAGCGTCGGAAAGTTCGGCGTCGAAACGGACATTTGGCTTCAGCTTTGCGAGTCCGGTGCGGCGTGAAAAAGTGCTGCAGGGTAGGCCTGCTGAAATTCCACGAGGCATTCATCGTGATAGCGATTCGGACCGACGACATGATGGATTTCCACAAGGGCGGAAAGCGCGACCCGCAATTCAGGTGTGACTGGAATGGGCGAGTGAACCCACAGGCCATGATCGGGCAAACGCACGACGACAATCTTCCGGCCGATGGGGACACCCATGGCACGATAGGGCACGTGATGCACCCAGAGCGTGGCGTGCAATTGGGTGAGCATCAACCGACCGGCGTCGCTGCAGATGGGGCCGGTTCGACCGGGGCGGCTGATTTCGCGCCGTAACCCAACAAATGGCGTTGCTTGATGATTTCGGCCACCTTGGCCGGCACCAGTCGCTCCCAGGAATCGTCGCCGGCCTTGATGCGCAGGAGAACGTCACGGGAGAAAATATTGAGATAGTCCGGATTGCTGCCGACGATGCAGTCGAGGTTGTGGTTCTCGAGAAGGTGAGCGTACAGATTGCGGAGCCGGTCGGTGACTTGGAGATTGCGCGCCGTGATCATGACGCCGGATGAAAAGGCGTGGGCGCCATTGTGTGGAGTGCTGGCCGGCTGCCCCTGAGTCAGGTAGCGGTCATAGGCATCCTGCCGCATCGGATAAATGTAGAGTTTGACGGCGTGACGGAACATCCGCCCCATGGACTCGAGAATGCCGCCCTCGAGGTCCTCGTAATATTTCTCGTTGAAGATTTCGAGGAGCGTGTTGATGCCCATGGCGACGCCGATCATTTCCTTCGTGTAACGGCGGAAGTAAGAAACCAGGCGGTAGAACTCCGAGTAGTTTGAAATGAGCGTGGTGAAGCCGATATGGCCCAGCATATCCACCCGCGCCAGGAAATCGTCGGCATCGAGATCGCCCGAGGCGAGGAGGTTGTTCATGGTGATTTCCATGAGCACCATCATGTCTTTGCCCTTCACCGTGGGCTCCTGCATGAACTGGGCGGTGGCGCAGTTGAGCATATCAACGTTGACATGCGTGACGGGCCGGAAGCTCCCGCGTTCCACCAGCACGGCTTTGTGATAGAGCGCTTCGGAAGGTTGCAAGACCTCGCCATTGGCCCCGAACATCACGGCGTTGGTCAGGCCGTATTGAACCAGACGAAGGGCCAGCAGTCGGTTGTCGATGTGCTCAAAAACCGGGCCCCGCACTTTCACCATGTCCACCTCCACGCGGTCCGAGCCGATGCCGTCCACCAGGGACTGGATCAGTTGCTGGGGATCTGTGGTGTAGTTGAAAGCGCTGTAGATCAGGTTTACGCCGACGATTCCGATGGCCTGTTGCTGGAGGATGTTTTCCTTATCCCACATGCGGACGTGGATAATAATGTCACTCGGCTCCTCGAGCGGATTGTGCTGGAAGCGAATACCGAGCCAGCCGTGGCCATCGGTGGTGCCCTTGAAGGTTTTGGCGGCGACAGTGTCGGCGAAAACAAAAAACTTTGTGCGGTCGCCGCGCTTTTCGGAAAGACGCTCCTTTAACAGATGGTACTCATGATTGAGCATGGTTTCCAATCGCTCGCGCGAAACATAGCGCGGGGCCTTGCCGTAGATTGCGTCGCTGAAAGTCATGTCGTAAGCGGACATGGTTTTGGCGATGGCGCCGGAGGCGCCGCCTACCTGGAAGAAGATTCGTGACACCTCCTGGCCGGCACCGATTTCGGCGATCGTGCCATAGCGCGTGCCATCAAGATTGATGGTCAGTGCCTTGCGATTCGTTGTGAGCAGTTCTTTTTTCTCACTCATGAGGTTATAATAGGTGGCTTTGTCCTGAAATGAAAAGGACTAGATGGTTAAATCGACGCTTCACGGGCGATATTAAGCCCCGTGAAGCCTTTCGTCCAGCCCTGAGCCCATTTGTCCAACTTACAGACCAGCAAACGCTTTTCGCTGGCGGATGAGAGTGGTGTGCCTAGTTTCGGCCCCATATGAAGAACTTTTTCACCTCCTTCTTTGCGACCCTGACTGCGATGATGGTCTTCGCCGTCGGCGCCGTGGTCTTTTTTTTCCTCCTGATTGGCGCGATGGTGGCCATGGGTGAAAAGAAGCCGGTCACGGTGCAAGCGGGCTCCTACCTCGTGGTCGACCTTTCGGCTAATATTCAGGATTCGCCCGTGCAGATGGAGGGAATTGAGCAATTCACCGAGGCGTTGGGCGGCGAATCCGCTCACGTCCTCCAGTTGCGCGAGGTCACCCGCGCGCTGCAGGCGGCAGCCAAAGACAGCGATATCACCGGCATATTTTTAACCGGCCAAGTCAGGCCCCAAGGCTATGGTTCGGGCTTCGCCGCCCTAAAGGAAGTTCGTGAAGCGCTGGAAACTTTCAAGGCCTCCGGCAAGCCAGTCAAAGCCTACCTCGACTATGCGAGTACGCGTGATTTCTACCTCGCCTCGGTGGCCAGCGAAATTGTTCTGGATCCTTACGGGGCCATCATGATGCCCGGACTAGCTTCGCAACCGATGTTCTATACCGGCGCCTTCGAAAAATTCGGCATCGGCGTTCAAGTCACCCGCGTGGGCAAATACAAGAGCGCGGTCGAGCCCTTCACGCGCAAGGACATGAGTCCGGAAAGCCGTGCGCAGACCCAAAAACTGCTCGACGATGTGTGGCTGTCGCTCACGGGTTCCATCGAGGAATCGCGAAAACTTCCCGGCGGCTCATTGCAAAAGATCGTCGACGAAAAGGGTTTCATCCGCGCCGACATTGCCAAGTCCATCAAACTGATTGACCGCGTGGCGTATCTTGATGAGGTGCTTAGCGACCTGAAGGCGGTTACCGGCCGCAAAGGCGCCAAGGAATCCTTCCGGCAAATCGCGCTGAAGGATTATGCCAAGCTGGTTTCAGACAACGGGCTCGAAGCCAAGCGTCAGAACGAGGGCAAAATAGAACTGGGCTCCGGCGGCTCAGGCAAAATCGCCATCGTCTACGCTGAAGGCGAAATTATCGATGGCACGGGCACCGCCGAGGGAGTGGTCTACGGCGACAAGACCGCCCGGATGCTCCGCCAGATCCGGCAGGACGAGAGCATCAAGGCTGTCGTGTTACGCGTGAACAGTCCGGGTGGCAGTGTTTCCGCCTCTGAAGCGATCCAGCGCGAAGTCCGGCTCATCCAGAAAAGCAAACCGGTGGTCGTTTCGATGGGCACGGTTGCGGCCTCGGGTGGCTATTGGATTTCCACCAACACGGAACGCATCTTCGCCGAACCCACGACGATCACTGGATCGATTGGCGTCTTTGGCTTGTTTCTCAATCTCCAAGGTCTCGCGACCGACAAACTTGGCCTGACCTTTGATATCGTCAAGACAGCCAAATTTGCGGATGCCAACACGATTGCCCGGCCAAAAACTGACGAGGAGCTGGCGTTGTTCCAGTCATTCGTCGACTGGGTTTACGATCAGTTCATTGGCAAGGTGGCTGAATCGCGCAAACTGTCCCGCGCCGCGGTCCAGGAAATCGCGCAGGGCCGCGTGTGGTCCGGCAGCGAAGCGCTCAAGCTTGGCTTGGTGGACGAGATCGGCGGGTTGTCGGCGGCGGTCAAGTACGCGGCCGACAAGGCCGGCTTGGGAGTAAATTTCAAGGTATCCGAATATCCCCGCAAAAAACCCCTCGCGGAGGCATTCGCCGAGGCTTTCGAAGGCCGGCGTCACGATCAATCGTTTGCCGGTCCAATGGGGCTGTTCTTGAAGGAGGCCACGACCGAGCTGCAATCGCTGGGCAATTTCAACGATCCTCGCGGACTTTATGCCCGCCTGCCGTTTGAACTGAGCTTGAAATAATTCGCACGCTAATGAATAGAGAACACACCCTGTCTCAGGATTGTCCGGCCACCGCGATTCCCGCTGGTGATCACCTCACCCTCCCGCAAGGAACCCCGGTCTTCATCACGCAGACCCTCGGCGGCAACGTGACGGTGCGGACCGACGCCGGACTGTTCCGGATCGCGCGGGAAAATGTCGCGGCGATTGCCGGATTTTCGCTGAACGCTGAAGCTGCCGCGCCCGCGGCAGACCAGGCGGAGTTCAGCGAGCAGCTCGTGTGGGACACCTTGAAGACCTGTTTCGATCCGGAAATCCCCGTCAACATTGTGGACCTCGGCCTGGTCTATGACCTCGCCGTCGAAAAAACTCCGACAGGTGCGAACACGGTGGAGGTAAAGATGACTTTGACCGCGCCCGGTTGCGGAATGGGCCCGGTGATCGCCGAGGACGCCCGTCAGAAGATCGCCGCACTGCCCACGGTCGAGTCGGCGAAAGTTCACATCGTCTGGGACCCGCAATGGGTCCCGCAGATGATTTCCGAGTCGGGCCGAAAGGTGCTGGGCTTGGAGTGAACTGATTCGCGAATCGCGAGGTCGAATTGCCGGACAGCTGGAGCTCGATTTTTTCGATGAACGGCCAGTTGATACTAGCCCGACTTCGTCTACTGGCGGATGAAACGAGTATTTTTATGGGTGTTGCGTGCGCAACTGCTTGAGCGGGCGCGATTGATTTTCTGAAAGAGCGTGTAGTGGCGACCAACCCTCTAGCGGAGGTAAAACTAAACTGCTAAACTGCGGCATGTTTTTGAAGTG
>JANYDX010000009.1 GCA_025363395.1 Verrucomicrobiota bacterium | reverse complement strand
CACCAAGATCGGCGCGGGCCCGTCGCCAATCGAGACGAGCGAAGGCTGGCTGCTCATTTATCACGCGGTCACCGGCACCTGTAACGGCTTTGTCTATTCGATCAGCGCCATGGTGCTCGATCTCGAGCAACCGTGGAAGGTGATCGCCTCCGCGAAGCAGGCGCTGCTTTGCCCGGAAGCGCCGTACGAGCTTTCCGGCTTCGTGCCCGGCGTCTGTTTTCCGGTGGGTTGTCTCTGCGACAGCGCGACCGGCCGCCTGGCAATTTACTACGGTGCAGCCGATACGGTTTCCGCGGTGTGCTTCGGGAACGCCGAGGAGATTGTGCGTTTTGTGAAGGACAACCCGCTGAAAAAGTAACCGGTTCATTCCGGTTGGTTCCATGCGTTCCTTCCCGCTTGCGCCCGCAGTCTGGCAGTTTCGTGACACCACGAAAAACTCGCCATGGCTGCAGGCTGCGGTGCCGGGCTGCGTTCATACGGATTTGCTGCGCGCGCAAAAAATCCCGGATCCGTTTTGGGGAACCAACGAAGCGGGCCTACAGTGGATCGAGGAACACGATTGGGAATACCGCACGAGTTTCATCGTGCCTCCGGAACTGTTCGATGAGGAACAGATTGATTTGGTGGCGGACGGGCTGGATACGGTCGCCACTGTGTTGGTCAACGGCCGCGAAATCGCGCGCACAGACAACATGTTTGTGGGTTATCGCTGGGACATAAAACCGCTCCTGCAGTCCGGCGCCAACGAGCTCGCGATCCGGTTTGGCAGTGCGATGAAATACATCCGCACTCACCGCACGGGCCACCAGCCCCGCGAATTCAACGATCCCGTCGGGCGTTCCCAAGTCATCCGAAAGCAGCCTTGTCAATTTGGTTGGGATTGGGGCCCGCGCCTGGTCACCGCCGGTATTTGGCGGGACATCCGGCTCGAAGCCTGGAGCGGCAACCGGCTTGAAAGTGTCCGTCTCTCGCAACAGCACGCCGCCGATGGCAGTGTTACGCTGCGGCTGGCACCCGAACTCGCCCACCGCGAGGCGGGCATCGCCTGCCGGCACCGGCTGACGCTGAACAGCGTTGTCGTCGCCGAGGGCAACGGAACGAAAATCCGGCTGGAACATCCGCAGTTGTGGTGGCCCAACGGACACGGCTCTCAGCCGCTTTACACGCTCGAGATTGAGATCCTGCATGCCGACGGCCGCAGACTGGGCCGCTGGATGCGCCGGATCGGACTCCGGACCATTGCGCTCGATCGGCACGCCGATGCCGCCGGCGAGACCTTCCAGTTTGTGGTCAACGGCCGGCCGATTTTTGCCAAGGGAGCCAATTGGATTCCGGCCCACAGTTTTGTGGCCGGGCTCACGCGGGACCGGTATGCCCGCGACCTGCGCAGTGCCGCGGCTGCGCACATGAACATGATCCGCATCTGGGGCGGGGGGATCTACGAAAGCGACGCCTTCTATGATCTTTGCGATGAACTGGGATTGCTGGTGTGGCAGGATTTCATGTTCGCCTGCGCGCTTTATCCTGGTGACGCCGCTTTCCTGCGCAGCGTGCAAACCGAGGCCGCGCAGCAAGTGCGCCGGCTCCGCCACCGCGCGAGTCTCGCGCTGTGGTGTGGCAACAATGAAATCGAATCGCTCAACCTCGACCTGTTGAAGCAGCCGGCGCTGCGGCGCAATTACGACGCGCTGTTTCACCGGTTGCTGCCGACGGTCGTGGCGCGGCACGATGCCGTCACTGATTACTGGCCTTCCTCGCCGTATCGCAACGATGGTGACAGCACTCTCGCCGCCGGCGAAAAGCGCGGTGATACGCACTTCTGGGATGTGTGGCACAGCCGGCAGCCCGTGAAGGATTATGAAAAATGGCGTTTCCGATTCTGCTCCGAGTTCGGCATGCAGAGCTACAGTTCGCCGGAAACCCAGGCGACCTTTTGTCCGTTCGGCGACGCCAATGTTTTCGGTGCGGCGATGGAAAACCACCAGAAAAACCGGAACGGAAACCAGATCATCCTCGATTACGTTTCACGCCGCTACCGGTTTCCGAAATCGCAGGACGAGCTCATTTATCTTTCGCAGCTGAACCAGGCTTATTGCATGCAGGTCGGAGTGGAGCACTACCGGCGGCTCATGCCCCATTGCATGGGAGCGCTCTACTGGCAGCTCAATGACTGCTGGCCGGTGGCCTCGTGGAGCTCGATCGAATTCACCGGACGCTGGCGCGCGTTGCACCATGTGGCCCGCCGTTTTTTCGCGCCGGCGCTGGTCAGCGCGCATGTGCCCGGTGACGAAACCACGATCATTGGCAACTACCGCCGCTCCACCGCCGGCGAGGTTCATTTGTACACCGTGTTTGACCAGCCGGCGCCCGCGCGCGGCCTGTTGGGGTGGGAGCTTTTCCATGTGGATGGGCGCTCGCTTTTGAGCGGGCGCAAGAAAGTGACGCTGCGCTACGGCGAAAGCGTAAAACAAAAAACTCTGGACCTCACCCGGCTGCTCGCGCTGCACAGCCGGGATTGCGTGTTCCTGCGCATCGCGCTGGAGATTGACCGTCGTTGCGTGAGCCAGGAAACGGTTTTTCTGACGCAGCCGCGCTTTTTGGCTCTGCCCAAGGCGCGAACGAAGGCGGCCTTCACTTTGAGCGGGCCGAAGGCGGCGACCGTGGTGTTCACCTCGACGGCGTTTCAGCATCGCTTCGCATTTGATCTGGCGGGTGTGGCGCACTCGGCGAGCGACAACTATTTTGAACTTTACCCCGGTGAGGCACGAACGGTTCAGCTGGAATTCACCCGGCCACAGACTGTGGCGCGCCTGAAACGCGCGCTCGCCTACCGTTCCCTGGTTGATACTTACTAGCCGCACGGCCGCGTTTCTTGCGCGGTGCCAACCCCCATCCCCCCTATCCCTTGAAGGCATCACCTCCTGAAGCGGGTCCCGGCGCCGATAACGCTCTGAGCGACCGCATACCGGGCATCCAGAAATTTGGCTATGGTCTCGGTACCATCCACGACATGTGGGGCCACTGGCTTTACGCGAGCATGGCTTTCCTAGTCTTTAACATTCACCTCGGTGTCTCGCCGAAGTGGATTGCCCGGGCGCTCCTGATCAAACTTATTTTTGAAGCAGTGTGGGATTCCGTGTTTGGGTGGTGGTCGGACAACACACGCACGCGTTTCGGTCGCCGCCGACCTTTCATCCTGGTCGGCGCCGTGTCGGCAGGCTGTTTCCTGCCGATGATGTTCATGGTCCAACCCGGCTGGACGGAAATCCAGTATTTTTGGTACATGGTTGGAACGATGGCCTTGCTGGTGCCGATCATGAGTTGTTTCTATATGCCCTTTCAGAGTCTCGGGGCCGAATTGACTCCGGACTATCACGAGCGCACCGCGCTCGGCGCAGTGCGGAGTGCGATGCAGAAATTTCCGGAAGTGGCGATGTTCGCCGCCGGAGCTTTTGCCACCGCGGGAGTGTGGGTCGGGGCCACTTGGAAGGATGTGCCCGCGCGGATCGGGATTCTTTTCAGCCAGACCACCCACTGGTTCTCCCAGGTTTTCGGAAGTCTTTTCAGTTTGGACTTCATGCGATTCGGCGTGTTGATGAAAACCCTTTTCGGCTGGGAACACGCGCCTGAGGGTACGAAGAACAACGTGCTGGTCGGCGCGCAGGCGTACACGGTGATTCTTGGCGCCATCATGGTGGTGGCCGGGATTGCGTTGTTTTTGCTCACGCGTGAGCGTTATTACGACAAGCTGATTGTCGGCCGAAAACAGGGCCGGGTCTCGATTAAGGAAACGCTGTGGCAGACGCTGAAATGCAAACCATTCCGGGCGAATCTTTCCATGGCCATGGCCTATGGCATCGGCACCAGCATGATTGGAACACTGGGATACTACGCTACGGTTTACTATGTCTGCCGCGGCGACGTCTCGTCGGCCAACACGTGGAATTTCTGGATGGGACTCGCCGGCATGTTTCTCGGACTTTGCGGCATTCCGGTCTATGCCTTTGCCGCGCGCCATCTCGGGAAAAAGCGCGGCCTGATCATCGTGCAGCTATCCGCCATTGCGGTCAGTGTCGCGTCCTGGTGGCTGTACAATCCGAATATCCAGTGGCTGCAGGTTCTGTATTCCGGTTTTTGCGCCTTCACCAGTGCGGGCTTCTGGATGCTTTACGGTTCGATGAGCGCGGATGTGATGGATTACGACGAACTCGAGACCGGTATGCGCCGCGAAGGAGCCTTTTCGGCCTGCGGTTCGTGGATCATGAAATTCGGCATGGGTCTGGGCAACTGGGCTTCCGGAGAAATCCTCGACAAGATCGGTTTCGACGCGAGCCTTGGGGGAAATCAGACGGGTCACGCGATCTTCATGCTCCGGTTTTTGTTCGCCGCGATTCCGATCGCTGGGCTGGTGGTGTCGCTGGTTCTGCTCGCCCGATTTCCGCTTTCGCAGCAGAAAATGGCGGAGATCCGGCAGCAGCTTGAGGCACGGCGCGGGAAGGCCTGAAGCGGCCGGCGAAAAGGCTCTTGATTTGTCGATTAGCTCGGCGGGCGGGTGGATGATTCGTTTGCTGGCAGGCGCCCCGAAAGCCGGGCGTGACCGCATAAGATACATGCCTGCTTGCCAGTCAGGAGAAGGTGGGCAACTTTGGGACTTGTGAGACCTCAAGTCCTGCTCGTTTTTTTAACCCGTTTCGAAGAGAGCATGGCCATGCTCAAAGGCGTCGTGCATTATGAGCTTACGCACCAGCTGTGGGCTGCCTTTCACGACGATCAAGCGCGGGCTGAGACGGAGCCCCACTGGCTGCGTAGCAAAAAATGGCATGGGGTCATCAGCCGGCACACCACTCCGGGACTGGTGCAGATCTGCGCCGAGCTAAAAATTCCGCTGGTGGACCTGAACGACATCGAGCCGTATCCAGGCGTCCCAAAAATTCGCCCCGATAATGTCGGGCTGGGCCATCTCGGGGCTGAACACTTTCTCGAACGCGGACATCAGCATTTCGGTTTTGCGGGGTTTTCCAACGACCGGTGGTCTTGCGAGCGTCGGGATGGTTTTGTCGAGGCGCTCCGCCTCGCAGGGCGCGAATGCGATGTATTTGACGTCAATTATCCCGGGGACCTTACGCCAGTTTGGGACGTTGAGCAGATTACATCCCTGGCTGGTTGGTTGAAGCGGCTGCCCAAGCCCGCTGGTGTGATGGGCTGTATGGATTTGCGCGCCCAGCAAATCATCAGCGCCGCGCAAATGAGCAATATTCTCGTGCCGGAGGAGGTGGCGATTCTCGGAGTCAACAACGACCCGATCCGTTGCGAAATGACTTATCCGCCCCTTTCGAGCGTGGCGCCCAATGCCTTTCAATCTGGTTATCGTGCCGCCGAAGTGCTCGCGGAGATGCTGGCCGGCCGGAAACCCAAGAATTTTGACCAGCGGATTGAGCCGATCGGCGTCGTCACCCGGCCTTCGTCGGATGTTTTGGCGATTGATGACCGAAACGTGGCCACAGCGCTCAGCTTCATCCGCCAGCGCGCCTGTCAGGGAATTACGGTCGAACAGGTCATCAAACACGCTTATGCGTCCCGCAGCCAGTTGGAGAAGAAATTCCGGCTTTATCTCGGCCGCTCGCCGCAGGCGGAAATCCGGCGCGTCCAAGTGGTAAAAATTCGCCAATTGCTCTTTGAGACTGATTTTCCCCTCAAAAAAATCGCTGAACTCACCGGTTTCGAGCACGTGGAGTACATGTGCGTCCTTTTTAAGCGTATCACGGGCGTTTCGCCGGGCGCTTATCGGAAGAAGATGCAATCTAAAGTTGCTCAATGAGCACGTAGGGGGATTACCCGAAAACGATGACTGGCCGCGGAATGAGGGAAATGGTTCCGGCAAAATAACTCAATTCGTGAGTAATCGAACTCATTCACGCTTTCCTCCCTACCCCCTATAGTGCGAATGCTGTAATCCGGATTATCGCCGGAATTCAGCACGACCGACCCCCTCTGTAAGGGATTGGCCGTGTTTAACACCCCCCTAACCCAAACGACCATGAATCGATTGTATTCGCGTGCCGGAGCGTTCGCGCTCTCATCCGCGTTGTGTCTAATTACCGTGGGGCGCCTGTCGGCGCAAACCACCGCTGCACCAGCTGCAGCGAAACCAGCTGACGATGAAACGATCGTCTTGTCTCCGTTCGTTGTCGAAGCGAGCGAAGACCAGGGATACACTGCCAAGGACACCCTTGCTGGTACCCGCGTTCGTACCGAACTGAGGGACGTTGCCTCGGCAATTTCCGTCGTCACACAGCAGTTTCTTAAAGATACGGGCGCGAAGAACAGCAATGATTTGCTGGTCTACACCCCGAGCACTGAAGTCGCCGGTATTCGCGGTAACTTCACTGGTGTCGCCGGAACGGCGATCTACCAGGAAAACACGGTCAGCACCGCGACCCGCGTTCGTGGTCTGGATTCCGCCGACAATACCCGCGACTATTTCCTGACTGATATTCCATGGGATGGTTTCAACGTTGGTCGCGTCGACCTTCAGCGCGGACCTAATTCGATCCTTTTCGGTATTGGTAGCCCGGCTGGTATCATCAACACCAGCGTGAACGATGCTTCTTTCAAGAGGTCCTATAATTTTGAAAATCGCATCGATCAATACGGCTCCAACCGCAACCAGATCAATCTGAACCAGGAGCTCGTCAAAGGCGTGCTCGCGATTCGCGTCGCCGCCGTCAAGGACAACGCACTCTTTGAGCAGAAGCCTGCTTTCCATAATGCGACCCGTTATTACGGTGCCGTGCGTTTTGACCCAAAGCTGTTCGGAGAGGCCAATCATACCTCGATCAAAGCGAAGTATGAAAATGGCAAGGTTAAGTCTAACGACCCTCGCCAGCTTCCCCCAGTGGATGAAATCACGCCGTGGTTCAAAACCGGCAAGGATGCTTACGGCAACGCTGGCTACAACAAATTGACCATTAATCAATTTAGCCTGACGAACGCCAATCCAAATGGTGCGCCCCTGCCTGGCGCCGTCGTGGGTGCCAACAACTACGAGCTCGGCGGCTGGGCTCAAAGCCGCACCTACTGGCCTGACATCATCAATTACTATGAAGGCACCGAGCCCACCAAGAATCCGATGGTCAATCCTGCTCAAGTGAGCGGTACGCCAATCAAGACGATTGCTGGTCAGCAGAACGTGGCCAAAGGTTTGGGCGGCAACGGTGGCGGTTCGATCAACGGGTTGAAGATCTTCCGCCCCATGGGTATTCCGTCCGCTAGCCAATATTATGGTTATGTGGGCACGAACAGCGCTTATCCAGGGGCCCCAGTCCCCGGTGGCGTGTACTATGCCGATACGGTGTTGACCGATCCAAGCATTTTCAACTTCTACAAGAATCTCCTCGATGGCCCGAACAAGCGTGAATGGCAGGGCTGGTCTGCTTTCAACGCTTCGGTCGAACAAACGTTCTTCAATGATCAACTGGCTTTCCAAGTCGCCTACGACCATCAAAAATATAATGCGGGCTCGAACCAATGGATGACGGGTTCTAACTACGCCATCGGCTTGGACGTTAATGAAACGTATGCTGACGGCAGCGCGAATCCGAATGTTGGCCGTCCGTATGTGGCGAATGCTGCTTCGAATCCGAACTACGCATATGATACCACCCGCGATACGTTCCGCATCACGCCAACCTACGAATTGCGTTCGGAAAATTTCCTCGGCAACAGCAGTCTGTCAAAAATTCTCGGCAAGCACAATTTCACGGCGCTGTTCGAAAGGAACACGTTGGTGAGAAACTCCGTGAGCTGGGCTGAATTTGCCACGACACCAGACTACATTCTGGATAACGTTAGAAACACCCCCGCGCTTCGTCCAAACACCGGCTCGCTTGGTTCAAATCGTAGCTTTGAATGGCTCATCTATAACGGCCCAAGCCTAGCTACAAAGACCTCGGCTCAAGGTGCAAATCTGGCGAACATCAAGTATCTGGTTGAGCCACCGCGTACACAACAGGCCTTCAACTTCAATTCTTCATGGAACAAGCCAACGGCACCCAATGCCGTCGGTTATGTCGACCCCACCGCCCCTTATACTTATATCAGCCTGAACAACGGTACCCTTCAAACCGGCACCCAAGCTGATAATCCCGCGAACTATGTTGGTTGGACCCAGCAGCCCATCACTTGGATGCGCGCTGATAATCCCGCCGACTATCCGAGCCTTGTCACTTCTGCAGGTCGGACACGGTTCCGTGATACGTCCACGGGCTTCACGTGGCAGGGTCACATGTTAGACGGCGATTTTGTTCCCGCTTTCGGCTATCGCAAAGATAAGATCACCAATTATCAAACGAGCGCGATCACCGATCAATTCACGGGCTTCACCAGCACAAACTTCTCGGACGACCAGTTCTCGCGTACCGACGTCGCTGGTATCAGCCGGTCGTGGGGCGGCGTATATCACTTGCCAAAGTCGCTCATGAACAAACTACCTGGTGACATGCAGATCAGCGTGTTGTACAACCATTCGCAAAACTTCAAGGCCGACGCTTCCCGTCTCAGTCTTCAGGGCAATAAGTTGCCAAATGCAAACGGCAAGACGACTGAATACGGCTTCACCGTCACCGCGCTTCATGAGAAGCTCTCACTTAAGGTGAACTGGTTCAAGACCAAGGTTGCCAACGCGACCCTCGCCGACACCGCTGGTAATTCCATCGGCGGTCTGGGTAACAACGGTTACTTCCTGGCCGACGGTGTCATCTGGGGCTACGCTTGGGCCACCGCCCTGCAAGACGGCTTGCGCGGTCAGACTCCAAACAGCAATTACTGGGACTATTCCCAAGCTGACGCTTGGAGCAATCCAGCGTTGGGCGGGCCAACGGACGCAGCTTACATCGCCAATAACCAAAAGAACAAGGCGATCTCTGATGCTTGGCTGAAGATCCCATTGGGCTCGAAATTCTTCGAGAGCTACAACCTCACGCCAAAGCTGGATTCCACCATCGGTGCCCGGACCGGCAACCTGCGTGACTCCTATCCGAATGGGTATGATGACTCGACCGGCCCGCAGCCTGGTGGCGGCTCCAGCTTCGGTAATCACCAAACGACAGTTGATAACCTCTCCAAGGGTTACGAAGTCGAATTGTCGGCCCAGCCAGTCAAGAATTGGAATCTGACGCTGAATTACTCCAAGGTCGACGCTTCCCACGAAAACGTGGACGCCGACTCGCAGAAGTTCATTGGCGATATGACCCAGTTCATGAACGGTCCCGGTGGACAGGTTCGTGAGTGGTTCAATGGCGGCGGCACTCTCGGCGCACAATGGAATTCCTCCATCGTTGCTCCATTCACGGTGCTCCTGAATCAACAGGGCAAGGCCGCACCAGAAGTTTCCCCATGGAGACTTAACATGGTGTCGACCTACAACTTCGATCACGGCTTCCTCAAGAGCTTCTTTGTTGGTGGCGCTCTCCGTCTGGAAGCTGGTCGCATCATTGGTTATAAGTTCGACCCGTTGTTCAAGAATGTGAACTCCGATGACCCACGGTATGCAGCCGTCCCCGGCCTCACCTTGGGTGGTTTGAACGTCAATCAAGTCTACAAGGGCGATAACGAGCATCACGTCGATGCTTGGGTCGGCTACTCACGCAAGCTGAGCAGCAAGATCAACTGGCGCATCCAGGTAAACGTGCGCAGCGTTGGCGAAAAGGACCGTTTGATCGCAGCTCGGCTGCAACCAAATGGCGACATAGCCCTGGCGCGTATCTCCCAAGGTATGGGCTGGCAGCTGACCAACTCGTTTGAGTTCTAAAATCTCCTGTCGGCGAAGTGACAGTTCACTTCGACAACAGAAATAAATTCGAGGCCGGTGGCGAAAGCCACCGGCCTTTTTGTTGCCCGATTTCTCGTCTTCCCGGCCACAATCCTTTAGCCAGAAAACATTTGTCACCGAGAACAGCGCTGGCCTAGTGACACCGAAACACATGGCACGAATTCGAAAGCCGCAGACTCAGCGTGCCGGAGCCGTAAACGCGGCCGAAAATATCGCGTCGGTAATTGAAAATTCCACTCTAAACGTTCGTAACTGGTGGCACAATGACCGGGTCGTTGGTCTATTCCTGGTCCTGATTACCCTGTTGGTGTACGGACAGGTGTGGCGCGCAGGATTTATTTGGGACGACAACGCCCATGTTGTTTCCTGGAAGCTTCGTTCGATTGGCGGCTTGGAAAGGATCTGGTTCGCACCGGGCGCGACCCAGCAATACTATCCTGTTCTCTATACCGCATTTTGGTTGGAGGCCCAACTTTGGGGGGACGCTGCGTTAGGCTATCATTTGATCAATGTCCTATTGCACGGAATCAGTTGCTGGCTCCTCTTCCGAATACTCCGCGGACTGGGAATAAGGGGGGCGGCACTGGCCGCGACCGCCTTCGCCTTGCATCCCGTATGCGTGGAATCGGTCGCCTGGATCTCCGAACAAAAAAACACCCTTTCAGCAGTATTCTATTTTTCAGCCGCTCTAACTTACCTGAATTTTGACCGCGAACGCCGCCTAGCTTCGTACGGACTGGCACTCGGTATTTTTATTCTGGCGTTAATGAGTAAGAGTGTGACCGCGACGCTGCCTGCGGCACTGCTGGTCGTCTTTTGGTTTAAGCGGGGCCGGCTCTCGTGGAACCGGGACGTGCTCCCGCTGTTGCCTTGGTTGATCCTGGGGGCTGCTGCCGGGACTATGACGGCGTGGATGGAAAGGACCTTCGTCGGCGCAACAGGTGCCGCTTACGGAATCAGCTGGCTCGAGCGCATCCTCCTCGCGGGGCGCATCCTCGTTTTCTACAGCGGAAAGATTTTTTGGCCGCGTGAATTGAACTTCGTCTATCCACGCTGGACAATTGATCCGGGCGAATTTTGGCCGTATCTCTATCCGGGAGGGGTGATAATTCTCTTCCTGATACTGTGGTTTTGGCGAAAGCGTTCCCGAGCTCCCCTTGCCACCGCACTTCTTTTCGCGGGAACTCTCTTTCCGGCACTCGGGTTTCTCAACGTCTATCCTTTCATTTACTCGTATGTCGCGGATCACTTTCAATACCTGGCCGTGGCCGTCATGCTCTCGGCGACGGGCGCGGTAATAACACGGCTTGCCGGCCAATTTTCCCCGCGGGTTCGCTCCCTCATAAACGGTGGCTGCATCTGCATTCTCGGATTACTGGCGACGCTGACCTGGCGGCAATGCGCGATTTACGCCAGTGAGGAAACGCTTTGGGTGGCCACCAACGCCGGCAATCCTGATTCCTGGCTGGCGCACAATAATTTGGGCATCGCGTATATGTCCGCTGGAAAAGTGGGGGAAGCAATCAACCAGTATGAAAAGGCCCTGGCCACAAATCCTCACCGCCAGCCGAGAAGTTTTGCCGGCACCTACAACAATCTCGGCATTGCTTTAT
This sequence comes from Verrucomicrobiota bacterium, assembly GCA_025363395.1. GTDB lineage: Bacteria > Verrucomicrobiota > Verrucomicrobiia > Opitutales > Opitutaceae > Lacunisphaera. Next base: position 2,519 of record JANYDX010000009.1, on the reverse strand, counting down.
TGCAGCAAGGGCGGGTCCCGGACGCAGTGTTCAATTTCGAAAAATCCGTGGAACTTGATCCGCGCTATGTCGAGGCCATGAACAACCTTGCCAATGCCTACGCGGGAACCGGTCGCTCGGAAGCAGCGCTCGGCTTATTTGACCGAGCCCTCGCGATAAGTCCCCGCGACGTGGGAACCAATTACAATCTTGGGAATACCCTTTTTCAGGCCGGGCGGTGGGAGGAAGCTGCCGTGCGCTATCGCGTCGTCCTGGAAGTCGACCCCGATCACGCGCCGGCCCGGAATAATCTGGGAAACTCCCTGCTTCAGCTGGGGCGACTGGACGACGCCATTGTCCAATACGACCGAGCCGTCGCGATCTCGCCGGGAAATACGGAAGCACGCATCAATCTCGGAACTGCGCTCCTTCAGAAAGGTGTTTTGGATCAGGCGATCGCGAATTTTCGAACGGCACTGGGGCAAAACGAAAAACTTTTCACCGCTCACACCAACCTCGGCTTTGCCCTCGCCCAAAAAGGATTGATGGACGAAGCCGTGATTCATTTTAAACGGGCCGTTGAACTCGATCCGAAGAGTTCCGAGGCGCATCGAAATCTGGGGAGCATTTATCAGGCAGACGGAAAGGCAGCCGAGGCGGAAGGGGAGTTCACACGTGCGGCCCATTTGCCGTGACGCATTAGAAAGCTGGGCTCAACGGGCCGGCGCGGAGATCGTCAGGCGGGACGAGTCACTTGAAACGGTTTGTTCCGAGGTGAGGCCGGTCGGCCAGCGGACGCGGATTTTTTTCGGGGCATTCATTCCGGTCCAGCCAAAGAAACAGGCGGAGGAAGACTGACTGTAATATCCGGAGCCGGCGAAAACCTCGCTCGTTTGGGTGGAACCGTCGGCGAGTTCAACCGTGATCCGTGCCCCGACGGCACCGGGATTTCCGGGGGCACCGCGGAGTTCGATGCGGAGGGAATGACGGCCCGAGACGCCATGATTCCGAAAAGCGAGGCTGGTGTTGTTGTTGCGTGAGACCAGAAAGTCCGGCCATCCGTCGTGATCAAAATCAAACACCGCGAGCCCCTTCGCATCGCCCGAAACGAGCAAGCCGCTTTCCGCCACCGGAACCGCGTTGAAATGCCCGTGGCCATCGCCGCGCAATAATTGACTCAGGCCACCGTCGTATCGCCCGACGCTCGGAATCGGCGCGAAGGAGTTTTCCACCGCGTAGATATCGGCCAGACCGTCCCCGTCGAAATCACCCGCGACCATTCCCTGCAGGGGTGCGATCTGCGCGAGACGGGGCAGGGGTTCGAAGCGAAATGTCCCGTCGGGCTGACTGAGGAAAACACCGCTGCGCAGTTCAGTCGCGGCAAAGCGCTGGGCGGCGGCGAGCGGGGCTTCCCCCACAATTTCACCCAATGAGGCGCGCGCGAAATAATCATTGCGGGGAAAGCGTTTTAAGATCGAGGGGATTACCGTGCCGAGGTCCTTGCGGCTGCGCCAGGGATACAGCCGGTCGCCTTCGTAGAGGGCCTCAATCAACTGAGTCGTCTCGCCATTCCCTGTAAAATCGCCCGAAAAAAGCAAAGCCGGGCGCGCCGAGTCGGCGTGGTATGGAGTGTTGAGCCCGACGTTGCCGGCAACGTAGTCGGGCCGCCCGTCCCCATTAAAGTCGGCGGAGGCGAGCGAGGTCCACCAGCCGGTTCCCGCCGCCGCGAAACCCGCCCGCTCGCTCCAGTCTTCAAAGCCCTTGCCCTGATTATTATGAAAATAATGAACGTGGCCCCACTCCAGGGTGAGAATAAGATCCGGCCAGCCGTCGCCATCGGCGTCGCTCCACAAGGCCGCCGTCACCATCCCGATTTCCCGCAACCCGGGGGCAAGCAACTCCGTCACGTCTTCAAATTGACCTCCGCGGTTCGCGAGCAACGCGCTGCGTGGCGGCAGCGGGTATTGACCGGTGGAGACGCGCCCGCCGAGAAATAATCCGAGGCGCCCGGTGTGATCAAAATCAGCCGCCACCACCGCCCCCACGCTGCTCGTTAGCGGCGGCAGCCACTCGCCCGGCGCCGGCCGGAAGCCGCCGTGACCATCGCCCAAATAAAGCTTGGGTTGGTATTCGGGGACACCGGCGGGGAGACTGTTCCCTCCCTTGGTGACGAGCAGATCATTTTTTCCGTCGCCGTCGGCGTCGAACAATAGGACCGGACCGTCATCAAGTGAATTCGCCGGCAAGAGCGAAGCCGTATCGGTTCCGGTGAATGTTCCCGGGGCGGAGCCAAGCAAAACACGGGCCGGGCTCGACGTGGTGCCGCCAATGACGACATCATCGTGGTCGACGCCGGAAATATTTCCCACGGCCAGACCGGGTCCACGGCGGTTAAGCCGGAGAGGCAGCAGCGGTTGGAGCGCGGTTTCGTCGACTGGCTCCTCGTGTGATCGAAGCGCGAGCCCCATCGACTCCCCCACTTCAGTGAACTGCCCGGCGGGCCGGAGCTTCTCCACCAGGGGGAGTGCCGGGGCTGGTGT
>JANYDX010000507.1 GCA_025363395.1 Verrucomicrobiota bacterium | reverse complement strand
CCCGCGAGCGTCGCCGCCGCACGTTGGGAGGCATGGGGGAAGACGGAAAAAGGCCAGGCGCTGAATTGCGTGGCGATACAGCCGGGAAAACCACCAGCGCGCGGGGACAATTCTTTTCTCGGGAAGTCTGCTGCCGATGCTGGAGCAGCTGGAACTGTGCAAGTGTCTATTTGCGTCGGTGAAGGCGAAGGTAGACGGTTGCGCAACGTGCGTCCTTGTTCGCCTATGAAATTATTCCTCCGGGTCTCGATTTTGATTCTCGTGCTTTTATCGAGCTGTGCCATGCCACCCAGACCGGTGGTTTCGCACGATCATTCCGAATGGCTTTTGGAGGCGGACCGGGAAAGCCAGCTCACCGTCTTGTTAAGAAAGGGAAATACCCGCGAGCAAGTGGTCGAGGCGCTGGGCTCTCCTCGCAAGAAGGAAAAATATCGGGAAGACCACGAGGTGGAAATTCTGCATTTTCGCCGGACGATTGTGGGGCCGATAGTGCAAAGGACAATAAAGGCAGGAGGAGGTTACGTTCGCATCACCGAGGACACGCTTTACCAGGATAACATCGAGGTGTTTTTCAAAAATGGAATTCTGACGAACGTGTATGTCACCCGGGAACTGGAGGAGGAATTCCGAGGCTATCACAACCGTTGGAGAGCCGCGATCGAGGATCTCCGAGAAGCGGAAGCGCCCCGAACCTGAGTGAGAAGGTGTTCCAGCCAAGGAGGGTTCGATGCAGGTGCGCGGCCCGGAGAGAGACGGGCCCGGGCACGGCCTTTGGGGGATTATCGGTGGTCGTCTCCCGCCGCGGAGAGCTTTGCTGAAAAAAACGTAATGTTCCTTGGTCCGAAAGTACCGTGGGCAGTTTACAAAACGCAAAGTCGCCATCCCATGAAATTGGTGCATCAATACCCCTTGACTGTGGCTGCGGGAATTTTCAATTCGGAGCGCGTTCTTTTTCACGCGGACCAGTTTATCGCGACGTGCCAACCACGCGGTTGGTGCGGGCTGACCGCGATGTCATCCATCGTTTCTTTCCAGGAAATTTTTTAACCACGTATCCCATCAACCAGACCGGGCCAATGATTTTTCGCGCTCCAACGGGCTTCGCCCCGTCTGCCCTTTCAGCGTTCACGCAGATCGCGCTGGGCGCAGCTTGGTTCATTCCGGTCCTTGGATTACTGGCGGCCGAACCAGCCTGGCAGGACGAGTTTAACCAGCCGGTGAACAGCGGACCGGCAATGGCCCGGTGGAGTTACGACTTGGGCGCGGGTGGGTGGGGCAATGCCGAGCTGGAAACTTACACTAATGCTCGCGAGAATTCTTTCATTGCAGACGATGCCGACGCGACGGATGGGAAGGTGCTGGTAATCCGAGCAGTAAAAACGGCCCAAGGCGGTTATACGTCGGCGCGGCTCAAATCTGTGGGAAAGTTTGCCACGCAATATGGACGCGTGGAGGCGCGCATGAAGCTGCCGCGTGGACAGGGCTTTTGGCCGGCATTTTGGATGTTGGGAGAAAACATCGGGATCGTGGGCTGGCCGGAGTGTGGCGAAATCGATATCATGGAAGTGTTGGGCCATCAGACCGGTATTCTCTACGGGACGCTGCACGGTCCCGGCAGCGGTGGTGGCTATAGCAAAGGTTCGTCGCTAACCCTGCCCGCGGGGGGGTCTTTGAGCGACGCGTATCATCTGTTCGCGATCGAATGGACTCCGGACCGGGTTGATTGGTGGCTTGATGAGACGAAGTATTTTTCGGCGGGGAAACCGGATCTAGCCTCAGGAAATCGTTGGGTGCTGAACAACAGCCCTTTTCACCTCCTCCTCAATTTTGCCGTCGGTGGAACGTGGCCCGGCAATCCCGATGGGACGACGGTGTTTCCTGCTGAGTTCAGAATTGATTACGTTCGTTATTATCCACGCCTGCCGCATTCATCGCTCTGGCCGTCCACAACGACGCCTTAAAGAAAGCAATTGGTGGCGCCGAAAAATTCGCCAGTTCGTGGGCGATCAGCGTCCCCGAGCACCCGGGCAAAGGGCGGATCGCCTTTAAGCCGGGCGCCTCTGTGCGGAATTCAATTCACAGCTATCGCGCGGGGGCGGGAAACCGGGTCAGGCCTTGGGGTGGTGGTTGACGCTGAGGGAACGGATCGGGGAATCGGGCCGCCCGCCCTTTAATGCGCCGCGCCTTCAAGCCCCATGGTAAATGAAACCGGCGCGCTGGTGGAAAAAATCGGCGACAACTGTTCCAACTCAATGAAGGGCTCGGGGCCGCCCAGATAGAGCTGCGTGGAGTAACCGGCGTCGGGTTCGCCCGCGACCATGCCGTTTTGGACTTCACGGCTTACGCGCAGCTCGAATCCCCGCTCGTGCGCGATCAGCGTCTGCGGGGGAAACCCGAGTTTTTTCACGAGTCCGACATGGCGCAAGACGAGTCCGGCGCCAGCCACGGTAGCATGCGGCGGTGGCGCGAAGTCCGTGGTCAGCCGTGAGTCCGCCGAGGAGGGCAGCAACACATAACCGTGAGAGGCTTTCTTATCCGGCTGAGGCACCACGTCGACGGTGGACGTTTTCGGCACTTGCACTATTTGGATGATTTGAACGCTTCGGGTTCCTCCACTCAATTCGACGCCGCAGACCAGGCGCGTGTCCACCCATTGGTAGGTGCGGGTCAACCGAGGCCAGCCTCCGCCGGTTTCCTTCATCTTCAAGCGCAGGATTCCGTCGATCACGGTGAATGACTCCGGGCCACTGTGCTCCCACGGATCAGGCGGCGGCCAGATTGCCGGCCAGCTGGCCTGCGGGCCGAGCCACACGCGGTGACCGCCCCAGCCCGCCGGATCATCGCGCGTGGTGGGAGCGAAAAGCAGATTGGTGTCAGTGTCGCCCGGGCCAAAATGCATCAGCCGCCCGCGTTCGAGCGAGACGATGGCCTTCCAACCGGGCGAAGTGGAAACCAGGGCGCGCTCCCCGTGCCACTCGGCGGGCTGCCAGCCCGGATCGGTTCCCGCGTGGGCAAGGCAACAGACACTGGCGGCGAGCAGCAGTAAACGCATCATGGGAGGAGAATCCAGCTGATGCTGATCTCTCAGGTGCCAGCTTCAATCCGTTTCATCCCTTAAAAATTGCACTCACCACCGATCAAATTAACCACGGATTTCACGCATGAACCCGGATACAGCAACAATCCATGGGAGAGAAATCCGATCAAACCCCTTCATCTGCGAGCGGAAAGTCCAAGAATTTGTTTGGATCGATAATCCGTGTTCATCCGTGGTTTCAACAGCGGATTATAAGTTCAACGAGAATTGCCTTACAGGAAAATTTTTGACGGGGAGAGCGAATTGCGTGCACGGAGTAGTAAAGGGCGGAGAAGAAAAATTCCTCCGCCATTCTTTAGACTCTGGCTGCCCGCAAATCCTTTCCGGGTTTCTGCCACTTGCTCAACGCCAGCCGGTGGAACCCGCGCCACGCTTCCTCAACTGGCCATGCGAGCTCCGAACACCAGCACCGCGATACTGACCAGAAGACACACGTAGGTGGCGATCTTGGCGCCGCGTGCATTGCCCAGATAGTTCTTTTCCCCGGAGGGACCCGCCACGGTCGCGGCGGCGCCAGCCAGCGAGAAAGTGCGCCAACCCAAGAAACCTTTGAAAACCATGACGCCCAACAGCAGCATGAATTGAGTTTTGCCCGTGCCCTTGGCCTGGCCTTGGAGCGAACCGAGGATCTTCGCGTCCACGATCAAGATCGTGAGGATGTTGAGCATCGCAAAAATCGAGGCCTTGCCGCTCAGGCCTTGCACCTTGCGCTCCACCTCGGTCAACCGCGTCGGATCGTCCACCGTGACCATCGCCATGGCAGAATCGCCAGCTTGTTGTTCATCATCTTTCAGCGGGAATGGCGCGCGCCAGGCCGCAAGCACGGAGGGCACCGAGGCGAACATCACCACAAAAAAGAACGTGGAAAAGCCGAGCCATTCCGCCAGCGGACCGGAAATCATCGCCGTCGGCACCAGCACGAGATTCATCAGGGCGGTGGCAAACGCATAGTGCGTCATCGTGCAACGTCCCGGAGCCAGCTGTTGCATCATGTAGATCATGTTGCCGACCATGCCGAATCCGTAGCCGAATTTCTCGAGGGTCACCATGGTGGTGATCGTCGAATACGACAAGCCGTGGCCGGCGGCGGCATAGTGGCTGAGAAAAACAAAGGTGAAATGCGGGATGTTCAGACACAGACCGAGGAACCAGAGCGAGCGGCTGAGTCCCATCTTGCCGGCAAACCACCCGCCGAGCAGACCGCCGACGATGGTGGCGATAGTCCCATAAACGGCGTCGATATTACTCACCTGACCAGCGGTCAGGCCGAGCCCGCCGTTCGATTGGGAACTCTGGAGAAACAGCTGGCCCTCCTGCAAAATAAGGCCCTCACCCAGACGATACAGAAAGACAAAGGCGATCATGCCCCAAAAGGCGCGCTTGTGAAAAAAGGTGGTCGCAGTGCCGAGGAAATCCGTGACGACCTGGCGGGCGCTATGCGGCCGTTCCGATACGCTGCCGGCCGGCAGGAGGAAAATATGGTAAACCGCCAGGACCACCATGGAGACGGCACAGGTGATCATCACCATCTGCCACATATGTTGGTCGGACCAGCCGCGGGCCACTCGCATCCCGTCGAGCACCGAAATCAGCAAACCCGCCGCGAGCACCTTGCCCAAAACCCAGAACATCCCTTGCACTCCGGCCAGTTTGGACTGCGCAGGTTTGTCGAGCGCGGTCAGATAAATTCCGTCGGCGCAGATATCCTGCGTCGATGACGCAAAGGCCGCGACCCACAGGATCGCAATACTCGTCTGGAAAAACCCCGTGGTGGGCAGGCTCATCGCGACGCCGACCAGCAGGACCGCGATCAGCAATTCCATCGAGAGCACGAAGAATTTCTTCGTGCGATACATGTCAAGGAAGGCGGCCCACAGCGGTTTCAACGACCAGGCGATGCCCATGCTGCCGATGGCAACGGTGATCTGGCTATCGGCATAGCCGAGCGACTTGTACATACGCACGGCGGTGCCGTTGACGACATTGTAGGGAATACCCATCGCCAGATAGAGCGACGGAACCCAGAAAACAGAGCGCAGGGTGGAGGAGGGCTTGGAAGACATAGGGTGAGCGGCCGAAGGGTACGAAGCGCGGCCATCACACCGAGAGCGGGGCGAAAAGCAAGACGAAGACTGGGCGTGGCCCACTGTAATCAACTGGAGCCGGGGTCGCGGACTCCCGTTCGGAAAGCAACGGCCGTGGGAAACGCCGCGATCCCCGCCTCTGGGTCAGGGTTTACGGCCACTATTGACTCGGGCGGGCTCGTTGAGCCGCGCGCAAATCTCACTCCGCTTTCAGTGACTTGATAAACGCCTCGGACTCGCGGATGGAAGCTTCCATGTCGGCGATCAGCCGGGAGATGTCGGCTTGCAGGGTGCTGCTGGTGCTGTCGAGTGAGGCGATGGCCCGGGCATTGAGATTGTGCTTAAGAAACAGCACCTGATCACGGAAAGTGGACAGCACTGGTTCCATCCGGTCGGCAGCGCGGCGCATCAGGCGCACCAAATCGTCGTAACGCCGGCGGGTCACATCGAGCTGGCGCTGGCTCTCGCTGCGCAGCGACGGATTGGAGTATTGCGACAACTCTTGTTTCCATTCGCGAAACAGCGCGTCGGATACGTCTTCGACCGCGGCGATCCGCTCATGAACATCCTTCGCGGCCGCCTCACTGCGGGTGAACTCGCGGTTGAGATCGTCATACTTTCGCTGCAGCTCGCCGCCATCGACCTTCGTGACGGCCAGAAAATGTTCGAGCGCGCTGGCGAACTGTTCCTTCGCGGCGGTTTGGGCCTTTCGGGTGTCGTCCACGCGTTCGACCAGCAGGTCGCGTTTCGCGTAGCCGAACTTTTCCATGGCATTGTAGTAAACCGAGGAGCAGCCTGCGCCGACGCCCGCCAGGCCCAAGGCGATCAAGATGAAAAAGTGCTTCATAGAGAATTTGACTCCAAAATGTCCACTTGGTGCCCGCCTGCCGTGCGAGGGCAGGCACGGGGGGGGGGCTGAATAGCGATCAATGGGTCAACCGCTACCGCAGCACGTCGGCAAAAATCGTTTTGCGCTGACCGATCGTCCGCTCGAACGCGACGACAATGGTGCCCGTTTTTGGCGACGCGGCGGCGGCGGCGAATTTGGCGTTTTTCGCGAAGACCGTCGGCGCATCGGAACTTCCGCCTGTGGCATGCATCAACTTTGAGCCCTGTTGCCACCAGACGTGCGTGACGCCGCGGGCACTGAGCGCCAACGGTTGTACGCCGTCGCCAAGGAGGTGTTCGTCTCCCGGAGCGGCGGAGAGATACACTTCTTGCTCGCGCTGCCACGTGCTCGCGAAAGAGCCGTCGGCTTGCGCGAAGACGGCCCCGCCATCCATTGGGCAACCGGATAATTTCCACGTTCCTGAGCCCTGTTTCGCTGGTGGCTCAAAGTTCGCGCTGCCGGCGGGACGGGTGGCCGTCCAGAGATCGCGCGATCCATTTAGGGCGTTGCGCCACATCACCGTGAGATCACCGCGGGAGTTGAACGCCGCCGCCGGATGGCAACATTCGCAGGTGTGGCCATCGGGCGAGTGATAGACGAGTTCGTTGGTGCCCCAGGTTTTCCCGCCGTCGCGGGAGAGTGCGCCGTAAATTTCGGTGGCACCCGAGCGAAGGTCAAGCCAGGTGGCGTAGAACAGGCCCTGCGGTCCGGCAGCGAGATTGCCCAGCCCTTCGCGCGCAGATGTTCGGACAGTGTTGATTCGTACCGGCCCGGACCAAGTGGCGCCGACGTCCTCGGAATGAAACGCGAAGAGGTCACTGTCATTCATGACGGTGATGGTGGCGGACCGTCCGCTCAGGGCGATCCGTGGTCCCCGGCGCATGCCCAGGGCGAGTTTGGGCAAGGAGCCGATTTTTTTCGGAGTCTGAAAATGCGCGCCGTCGTCGGACGAAACCGCGAGATAGATCTCGTTGCCTTGGCCAAAAGCCACCAGGAACTCCCCGGTTTCAGCGGCCGCCACCTGGGGTTGTGCGCCGCCCGCTGCGGCGGGGGTGACTTCGACCGGTATGGCTGAAGCGAAAACCGTCGCGTGTGAGAGAAGTAAGCAGGCCGCAAATATCCGAAGATTCATTTTCTGAACGTAACGATCCCCGGCCAGGATTCAAGTCCGGCGGGGGGATGAGGTTCGGGCAAAGATATTGTTCCGCGAAATTTGCCGGGACGAGGTAGCGAAGGGTGCACGCGAAACCTACGAACGACACGAAATGAATAGGGCAGACAAGAAAACGCGGGAGGGACTTTTCATTCAACGGCGAGGGCATTTGCCCAGCTCTCGGAGCCTACCGTTCTCCTTTCATCTACGTTGCTGTTCGTATTTTTCGTTGGCAACTCCTCTCTCTGCATTGATCCTGCTTAGTTCATGGGCAAAAACCGGGGCGCACGGCCGGTTCCCAAATTTCTGTAGGCCTGAGCATTTTTACCCGCAAGTTTTGGTCGCGGTTTGGGCGTTTTGCACTAAACGTTAGCGGGTTGGCTTTACCCCCGGCCTTACGCCGCCGGCGGGACCAAAAATTCTTCCATGGCCGGAATCCACGTTTTAGTCGTCGATGACGATGAGCCCATCGTCAAGGTCCTGAACGTTTTCTTTCAGCGGCGGGGCGACGTTTGCCGGACGGCGACGCAGGGAGCCGCAGCGCTCCAGGCCTTGGGCGAAGAGAACTTCGATGTTTTGTTGAGCGATCTGTCGATGCCCGGGTTGGACGGACTGGAGTTGATTAAAAACGCCAAATCCCTCCGGCCCGATATGGCGTGCGTGCTTATGTCTGGCATTGGCACCCGCGGTGACGTGATCGCCGCCATGAAAGTGGGCGTGCTCGATTTTGTGGACAAGCCGTTCGGGAATTTTTCGGGCCTCACTTTTGTTGTGGAACGGGCGGCCGAATGGAGCCGTCTCCGGCACGAACGAGCCGCGATGCTCCAAAATCTTCAGTCACAGAACGCGATGCTCGAAAGCAGTCTCGCCCGCCTGCGCCACGCCTACTCCCGCTTGGTCCAACAGGAAGAAACGCTCGAGGCGGATCTCGTCCAGGCCCAGCACGTGCAACGCAAGCTGCTGCCCCACGAATTTCCCCAACTGGCCGGCATGGAGCTTTTCGGTTTCTTCGGACCCTGCGAGCGATTGGGCGGGGATTTTTTCGGCACTCTGCCTTTGGGCGAAGGCCGGCTGGCGGTGTACCTTGCGGATGTCGCGGGCCACGGAGTTCGCGCGGCGATGATCACGGTGATCCTGCGCGAACTGATGAATGCCCGCCGCAAAGCGGAGCCGCGCGTCGCCACATTCGGATCGCCGGGTGGGACGCTGGCTTTTCTTAACGACGCACTCCGGGAAGAAGCGTTCGATCCGCCGATTCTGGTTTCGATGGTATACGCCATGATTGATACCAGGACCGGTGGCGTTACAGTCGCGTCCGCCGGCCATCCCGCGCCGATTCTTGTTTCCGCTGGGGGCAGGGCGTTGTCCTTGGCCGTGACGGGACCAGTCCTTGGTTCAAAGGCGGGGGCGGCCTTTGCTGCAACCGAGGTCGTGCTCGAGCCGGGAGATTTTCTTCTGCTTTATTCCGACGGTTTGCCGGAGGCGCATGATCCCGCGGGTCGGGAATTCTCTGCCGCCCAGTTGCGCACTGTCGCAGCGCGCTGGCCCAATCGCCCAGCGGGTGAAATTGGCGCCGCCGTGGAATCGGCGATTCTGACTCATCTGGCAGGCGATCCGCCGGCCGACGACATGACCTTCATCGTCATCAACCGTTGCGTGACGGGGCACATCCCGGACCAGCCCGTTGCGCCATCCGTGAAAGTGGTGTTGCCCAAGGAAGTTCGCCGGGCGCGGTCCAGCGGCCGCGGGCTGATCGAGGCGGGTTGGAACCAGAGCACGTGTGTCATCCGGTTGCAGGGAGTATGCACCTGGCAGGTTGCTTCGGCCTTGCGCGAGGTCATCGCCCAGGCCGAGGCCGAGCATGCGGACCGGATCTGCCTCGATCTGGCGAACTGCGAGGGGATGGACTCCACGCTGCTCGGTCTGCTTTACCAGTGCGCCGGGAAGACGATTTTGCATCAGCCGTCCGCGCGCGTGATCGAGCAGTTCCACGAGATGGGGATCTTTGACCTGCTGCGCCTTTCCGCTGAAGCCGCGCCCCAAACTGAACTGGCTATGCCCCTGCCCGCGGGTGAAACCCACGATGCGTCAGTGGAATTGGTCCGTTCCGCGCACGAATCCCTGATGCAGCTCTCCGAGGAAAACCGGGTCCGGTTCAAGGACGTGATCGAAGCCCTGGCCCGGCCCCAGGCTGAGTAAAAACACTTGACGATTAACATTTCTGTAATTACAGAAATAGCCATGAAACTCACGCCGACCATGGAAAAATTCATCCTCCACTGGGGGGAAATGGGCTGGCGGTGGGGCATCAATCGTTCGGTGGCGCAGGTGCATGCCCTGCTCATGCTCTCGCCCAAGCCGATTCCGGCGGAGGAGATCGGCGATACGCTCACGCTGGCCCGCTCCAATGTGAGCAACAGTTTGAAGGAACTCCAAGGCTGGGGTCTGGTTCGCACCGTGCATGTCTTCGGTGATCGTCGGGAACATTTTGAAACGCTGCGGGATATTTGGGAAATGTTTCTCATCATCATGCGTGAGCGAAAAAAGCGCGAAATCGACCCCACGCTGGCGGCGTTGCGCGAATGCGCGGAAACGGCCGAATCCGGCAAGGCGGATGGCGAACACACGACCCAAAGGCTCCGGGAACTGATCGAGTTTATGGAATTGACCTCCTCTTGGGCGGACAAAGCCCAAGCCCTGTCGCCCGCGTCCGCCCGGAAGCTCTTCAAGCTTGGGGAAAAGGTTTTCCGCCTCGCGGGGTGAGCTTTTTTTAACCTTAAATTTCTCAGTTAACAGAAATCACAAAAATAAAAGAAATATATGAACCATACTATTACAGCCTACCTGATCTATCTGCCGGTGGCCCTGGCGATGACCGCCTGGGTCGCGCGCACCTTACACAAAAATGGCCGCGTTTTCCTCGTGCAGGCCTTCCGGGGCAAGGAGGACATGGCGGATTCGGTGAATCACCTGCTGGTGGTGGGATTTTACCTAATAAATATTGGATTCATCGCCACGGCCCTGCGCTATGGGGAGAAGCCACGCGATTATCAGGAGATGATCGAGTTCCTCAGCACCAAGCTGGGAGTGGTGCTTCTCGTGCTCGGCGCGATGCATTTCTTCAATATGTTCAACTTCGACAAAATGCGCCGCAAGGGGCTGCGGCCCGAAGGCACGCATGCCGAACCGCCAGTGCTGAAGGTCTGACCACGCGCCATGAAAATTATCATCCCAGGCGGCGGTGGACAGGTTGGCCGCATGCTGGTGCGGGCCTTTCTGCGCAGCGGAGACGAGTGCGTGGTGCTTTCGCGCCAGCCGGCTGCGCGGAGTGCCACGGTGTCCGGGCTGAGAGTGATCGGCTGGGATGGTCGGACGCTTGGCTCATGGGCGAAGGAAATCGACGGAGCGAACGGGGTGATCAACCTCGCCGGTCGCTCAGTGGATTGCCGTTATCATCCGGGCAATCTGGCTCGGATGATGAGTTCGCGCGTCGAATCCACCCGCGTCGTTGCAGCGGCGATTGCGGCCGCGAAACATCCGCCGCAGGTTTGGCTGCAGGCGAGTACGGCCACGATTTACGCGCATCGCTTCGATGCGCCCAACGACGAAATGACCGGGCTGATCGGTGGAAACGAACCGGGCGTACCCGCGCTCTGGGGAAAGAGCATTGAGATTGCGCGAAGTTGGGAGGCGGAGCTCGCGGCTGCCCCAACCCCGCGCACCCGCAAGGTGGCTTTGCGCTCGGCCATGACCATGAGCCCGGATCGTGGCGGTGTTTTCAGTGTCCTGGCCATGCTCGGCCGCCTGGGCTTGGGGCAACAGGGCGATGGCCGGCAATTCATGTCGTGAATTCACGAAGATGATTTTGTCGCGGGCATTCGTTTCCTTATCGCCCGCGACGACCTCGCCGGCGCTTTCAACCTGAGTGCGCCGAATCCGCTGCCGAACTAGGATTTTATGGCCGCATTGCATGCGGCACTCGGGGCGAGTCTGGATGTGCCGGTGCCGCAGTGGGCGCTTGAGGTGGGCGCATTTTTTCTCCGGACCGAAACCGAACTTGTCCTCAAAAGCCGGCGCGTGGTGCCCGCCCGATTAATGAAACACGGAT
>JANYDX010000483.1 GCA_025363395.1 Verrucomicrobiota bacterium | reverse complement strand
TTTTCAGACGCCAAAAAAGGCACGTGGAAACCTGGGCAGACTGTTCTCGGATTAGCGGAACAAGGCGTGGATTATTCGTATGATGAATTTAACCGCGAGGTATTGACGCCGGCGATGAAGGAGAAACTTGATCAGGCGAAGTCCGACATCATCAGTGGCAAGCTCAAGGTCCCGGAGTACCAAGCGCAGTAGTTCACCGCATCGACCATGTTCTGTCGTTCTGCGCACCTCAAGGAATCCAGAAGATCGGCCGCCCCGGTTAGGACCACGCGTTGAGGTCGTGCGCTCCATCCATGACTGCCGATGCCCCGCTCAAACCTCCGGCGCTTGAGTTGCGTGGTATTGATAAGCGCTTTGGTTCCGTTCACGCCAATCGAGCGATCTCTTTCGCGGTGGCGGCGGGATCAGTGCACGGCCTGATTGGCGAGAATGGCGCGGGCAAGTCCACCCTGATGAACATTGTCTATGGGTTTCACCGGCCGGATGCCGGTGTGATACTGGTCAACGGTCGCGAGGTGGAAATCCATTCCCCGCAGGATGCCATCTCTGCGGGCATCGGCATGGTTCATCAGCACTTCATGCTCGTGGAGAATTTCACGGTGCTAGAAAACGTGTTGCTGGGAGTCGAGGGTGGACCCTTGCTTGCCCGTGGTCTGGCGCGGGCCCGGATGGAACTTCAGAAAATCGGTCGCGATTATGGACTGGAGGTGCCGCTGGATGCGCTGGTCGGCACGCTGCCGGTCGGCTTGCAGCAGCGGGTGGAGATTCTCAAGGCGCTTCATCGGGGCGCGGGAATATTGATTCTCGACGAGCCGACCGCGGTGCTCACTCCGCAGGAGACCGATCAGTTTTTTCGTATGCTCGGCCGGTTGCGCGACCAGGGCCGGACCGTGCTGCTCGTCACCCACAAGCTGCGCGAAATCATGGCGATTACTGATCGCGTGACGGTGATGCGTCAAGGCGCGGTGGTGGCTGAAGTGGTTACTGCCAGCACTTCGCCGCGCGAGCTGGCCGAAAAAATGGTCGGCCGGGCGGTGTTGTTGCAGGTGAAGAAGGGCGAATTGCGCGCCGGGCCAGCCCTGTTGAGTGTCAGGAATCTTTCGGTGCGCGATTCAGCCGGGGCGCTGCGCGTGAAGCACATGAGTTTCGAGGTGCGCGCGGGGGAGATTGTCGCCATTGCGGGCGTGGCGGGCAACGGTCAGTCGGAATTGTTGGAAGTGCTCGCCGGCATGGGAGTTTCCACGAGCGGGGAAATTTTTATGGGAGGATTCGATTTGGTCGCGACGGCCGCTGACCCGCGCCGGCGTCGTGAACTGGGTCTGGCGCACGTGCCGGAGGATCGATTGCGGGTGGGAGTTGTCCCGGGGTTCAGTGCGCAGGCGAATTTGATTCTGGGTTATCAGGACCGGGCCGCTTTCAATCGCGGCGGCTTGATGAATGACGGAGCGATTCTCGCCGATTGTGAGCGTAAAATGGCGGCCTACGATGTGCGTCCGCCTCTTCCCGGGCTGCGTCTATCGGCGTTTTCCGGCGGCAATCAGCAGAAGCTGGTCATCGCCCGTGAAGTGGATTGCGAGCCGCAGGTTCTGCTGGTGGGGCAGCCCACGCGGGGCGTCGACATCGGGGCAATTGAATTTATCCACCACCGGCTCGTCGCGCTGCGTGATGCGGGCAAGGCCATTTTGCTCATCTCAGTGGAGCTCGATGAAATTCTCGGACTGGCCGACCGGATACTGGTGATGGCCGGTGGCGAAATCACCGGTGAGCTTTCTCGCGCCGAGGCGACCGAGGAAAAAATTGGCTTGTTGATGGCCGGTGTGCGCGGGGAGGGGCGGGCGTGAGTGCGATAAAACAGCTTCCGCGCTGGGCGGATATCTTTCTGCTGCCACTCGTCGGCCTGGCTGCCGCCCTGCTGCTCTCCGCGGGAATCATTGCGCTGTTGGGGGAGAGTCCGTGGCAGGCGGTGAAGTTGATGATCGATGGGGCGCTCGGTTCGCAGGAAGGCATCGGCTACTCGTTGTTTTATGCGACGAATTTCATATTCACCGGCCTCGCCGTGGCGGTGGCGTTCCATGCCGGTTTATTTAATATCGGCGGCGAAGGTCAGGCTTACATTGGAGGGCTGGGCACAGGCCTGGTCTGTCTGTGGTTTAGTCACTGGCCGTTCTGGGTTGTGCTGCCGCTGGCGGTGCTGGCTTCGGCGGGGTTTGGTGCAGCGTGGGCGTTTCTGCCCGGCTTACTTCAGGCGAAACGCGGGAGTCACATCGTCATTACGACGATCATGTTCAACTTTATCGCGTCGGCGCTCATGACTTATCTACTGGTGAATGTATTGGTCAAACCCGGCCAGCAATCTCCAGAGACCCGAGAGTTTGCCCAAGGATTATGGATGCCGTTTGCTCATGAAATGCTGGGGCGCTTCGGAATCAACTTCACGGCGACACCGCTTAATCTGGCCTTCGTGCTGGCCCTGGGGGCGGCGATTTTTGTATGGATTTTTATCTGGCACACGCGCTGGGGTTACGCCTTGCGGGTCGTGGGGCAGAGCCCGGCCGCGGCGGTTTACGCCGGCATGTCGCCTTCGCGCATTACCGTGATGGCGATGCTGCTGTCAGGTGCGCTGGCGGGTGGGCTCGGCTTGAACGAACTCATGGGCTCGCAGCACCGCATTCTGATTGATTTTCCCGGTGGTGCGGGGTTTGTAGGAATTGCGGTCGCGTTGATGGGGCGGAATCATCCGTTCGGAATTTTGCTGGCGGCAGGATTATTCGGCGCGCTTTATCAGGGCGGATCCCAGCTCACTTTCGACATGCCCCGGATCAACCGTGACATGGTGGTGGTTATTCAGGGCCTCGTCATCTTGTCCTGTGGAGCCTTGGAAAATATGTTCCGCGTCCCATTGACCGCCTTGTTGGGCCGGCCGGTTAGAGCGGAAAAGGAGAAGCTTTGATGGAAACCTACACGGTGATCGTGTTGCTGCTGGCCGCCACCATCCGTGTGGCGACGCCACTTCTCCTTGCCGCACTGGCCGGAATGTTTTCCGAACGGGCCGGAATCATCGACTTGGGGCTCGAAGGAAAAATGTTGGGCGCCGCATTTGCGGCCGCGAGTGTTTCAGCAGTTAGCGGGTCAGCATGGTTGGGACTGGGAGTAGGTGTCCTGACCGCGATCGCCTTATCCTTGCTGCTCGGTTTTGCCTGTGTAACTCACCGGGGCAATCAAGTCGTGGCGGCCGTGGCGGTGAACATTGTGGTGGGCGGCCTCGGGCCTACGCTGGCCCTGGCGTGGTTTAGTTTGGGTGGCCAGACACCGCAACTCGATGCCGCAGGGCAGCGATTTACTGCGCTGATCTGGCCTTGGGCGCTGTCTGCGCGGGAGGTGCCGCTTCCCGGTTTACTCTACGCTGAACTATTGAGCGGGCATAATCTGGTGGTTTATCTCGCTGCGGTTCTTGTGCCGGCGGCGGCGTGGGTGCTCTATCGGACCCGTTTCGGGCTGCGTCTCCGCGCCGTGGGGGAAAACCCACAGGCGGTCGATACCGCAGGCATTTCGGTTACGGCGTTACGGTATCAAGCGATGATTATTTCCGGCGGTCTGTGCGGGGTGGCGGGCACGTACCTTTCCATCGCCGCGAGTTCAGGTTTTGTGCGCGATATGACAGCGGGCAAGGGATACCTCGCACTGGCCGCTTTGATTTTTGGCAAATGGCGGCCGTATCCCACGCTCGGTGCGTGCCTGCTCTTTGCCTTTACCGATGCGCTGGCCGTGCGCTTGCAGGGCGTACCATTGCCTATAGTCGGGGTGATTCCGGTGCAGTTCATTCTCGCGTTGCCTTATGTGCTCACGGTGTTGCTACTCGCCGGCTTCGTTGGACGGGCGATTGCACCTCGTGCAATCGGGGTGCCTTATACAAAGGAAAGATAGTCGCTAGATTAGCGGGTGAAATGCAGTAAGGCAACCTGCGACCACCTTATTAGGGATGAATCCCTAGTCAGGGTGGAAGGTTGATTCTTATCGAAACTTTTTGCGCAGTTTGGCGTCAGTGTCATCGACCACTGAATTTCGTACCATGAATATTACGCTAATGGATTTTCTGATGCTCCTCGGGACGTTGCTCGCCTCTGTGGCGGTCGCAGCTGTTTGCGGATTAGGTTTGGTGGTTTGGATGGCCGGCGGGAGGCCACATTCGAGATTAAAGTAAATTTGACCTGCCCGCGCGGGTCCGAGCTTGGCGCCTGCTGAATTGGTGATCAGCATCCGGTGATGGACATCCAAGAAAGACTGGCCCGCCACCTTGGAAAAATCCCGAATTACAGTCGGGCGGCGTTCATTGCGCCAAACGCGACAGTCATCGGTGATGTGATCCTCGGTCAGCAGTCCAGCGTGTGGTTCGGCGCCGTGTTACGCGGCGATATCAATTCGATCGAGATTGGAGAGGGGACGAATATCCAGGATCTTGCGTTGGTTCACCTCGCGGACGATCTGGGAGTTAAGATCGGGCGTTACTGCACGATTGGACACAGCGCCATCATTCATGCCTGTGAAATTGGCGACGAGTGCCTTATCGGCATGGGCGCCACTGTGCTCGACGGGGCAAAAATTGGCGAATGCTGCATCGTTGGTGCCAACTCCCTGGTCAAACAGCGGTTCGTCGCTCCGCCGGGCTCGATGATTTTCGGCTCGCCGGCCCGGGTTGTTCGCCCCTTGACCGAGGCGGAGCAAGCCGGCCTTCGCCCTTGGGCGGAAAAATATATCGTTGTCGCCGCGGCTCACGCGGCGCGGAAAAGGCAGGGTAGTGGCCCCAGCTGTGGAGTTCCTGATCCTGTTTTTAACTGACGGGTCCAGCAGCCGGCCAATTCCGCTCCAGTACGCTAAAGGTGTACCGATGGTTGGTATCGCTACTCTCGCGCCTCCAGGTTTCGCGCCAGGACAGATGCCTCCACTCGGGAAAAAAGGTGTCTCCTGAAACTTCGGCGTGAACCAGTGTGAGGAAAAGGCGATCAACGAGAGGCAGGGTTTCCTGGTAGATACGTTCCCCGCCGCAAATCATGATTGGGCCGGAGAGAGTTTCCGCCAAGGCGAGCGCGGCTGGGACTGACCTGGCAATCCGGGGCCTGACTATCCCGTCGGGTGGATGAGCACTCCGTTCCGCGCCTCGAAAATTGGGTTCGGGTTGTGAGGTGATGACCACAGGTTGTCGTCCATGGGCGAGTGCTCCGGGCCAGACTTCAAATCCGATGCGGCCAAGGATCACGACACAGCCGGCGGTTTTTTCATTAAACCAGCTTTTGTCCTCGGAGATGTCGAACGGTAGTTTGCGATTGCGCCCGATGACGCGATTTTCCGAGCAGGCCACGATGAGATTAAGAGGCTTGGGCATTGCGGGATTGCGCTCGGGCTCCAGATGAAAATCATTTCGCGATATGTGTAGCAAACTTCGTTTTCTCACCGTGGCGGTAGTTTTGGCCACCACTTTTTTTGGATCGGTCCAAGCGGATGAGTTTGGTGCGCGTTACCAAGCCATTGCCGACAGCAAGGGCAAAATGAACGAGACCGAGCGGCTGCACGAACTGCTTAAGGTTGATTGGGCTTACACGATGGCCGTTTTTCCCGAGTATGCGACTTATGTGGGCATACCCGACTACGACGCAAAGTGGACGGACTTGTCCCCAGCCGCCATCGCCGAGCGCCGTGCACTGACGAGCCGGCCGCTCACAATTCTGGCTGCAATTGATCGGGCGCGTCTCGCCCCGCCGGATCAGGTTAGCTATGACCTCTTCAAACG
Organism: Verrucomicrobiota bacterium; assembly: GCA_025363395.1. Lineage (GTDB taxonomy): Bacteria > Verrucomicrobiota > Verrucomicrobiia > Opitutales > Opitutaceae > Lacunisphaera. The sequence continues at coordinate 4,848 of JANYDX010000483.1, read as the reverse complement.
CCAGGCAGAGGAAGCGGTCGAGGGAACAAGATTTCCCACTGAGCTTTATCAGGTCACCCAACTCGGGGGCATCCAGCAGGACGCCGCGCAACTTTTCAGCGCCATGCCGAAGGCCACAGTCGCTCAGCTCGAGAAACAACTGGCGCGGCTCGAGGCGCTCCCGGTGGTGGTGGACGAGGTGATCGCGTTGCTGGAGGAAGGATTGCGCCGTGGAGTCACTCCTCCGCAAATCACGCTGCGGGATGTTCCGCAGCAGGTCCTGAATCAGATTCCTGACGAAGCGTTCAAGAGTCCGTTGCTTACGGGATTTAGCGATCTGCCGCCGACGGTTCCGGGCGAGGAAGGCACCCGGCTCCGCGCGGAAGCCGCGAAAACCTATGCGGGTAAAGTGAAGCCGGCGTTCCAGCGTCTGGAAGCCTATCTCTCCAAAAAATATTTGCCCGCTGCCCGCACCACGACCGGTGCAAGTTCCCTGCCTGATGGTGCGGCCTGGTATGCGTGGCAAATCAAGACCCAGACCTCAACCGATCTGACCGCTCAAGCAATTCATGATATCGGCCTGGCCGAGGTAAAACGCATCCGGGCCGAAATGGAAAAAGTGAAAACCCAAACGGGTCATGCGGGAACGATGGCGGAATTTTTCGTCTATTTGCGCACTGATCCCAGGTTTTTTTTCACAAACAAGGAGGATTTGCTGCGGGCCTACCGCGATATCGCTAAGCGGGCCGATCCGCAGCTGATGAAGTTGTTCAAGACTCTGCCCCGGGCCACCTATGGCGTGTTGCCGGTACCGGCCTATGCGGAAAAATCGCAGACGACGGCGTACTATTATCCCGGTGCCATCGAAACGGGCCGGCCCGGCTATTTCTACGCCAATACTTATGCCCTCGAGACCCGGCCCAAGTGGGAGATGCAGCCGCTCACCTTGCACGAAGCGGTCCCTGGTCACCATCTGCAGCTGTCGCTCGCGCAGGAACTCGGGGAGTTGCCAGACTTCCGGCGTTACGGGGGTTACACCGCATTTGTGGAAGGGTGGGGTCTGTACTCGGAAAGTTTGGGCGAAGAGATGGGGTTCTACTCCGATCCCTACGACAAGTTCGGCCAGCTTACCTTCGAGATGTGGCGGGCGATCCGGCTGGTGGTGGACACGGGCATTCACTCACTCGGCTGGTCCCGCGAACAGGCTATTCAACTATTCAAGGATAACACGAGCAAGTCGGAGCACGATATCGTGGTGGAGGTCGATCGTTACATGGTGTGGCCCGGCCAGGCGCTGGCCTACAAACTGGGCGAACTTAAAATCAAGGAGATGCGGGCCTACGCCACGCGCGAACTGGGCAGGAAATTCGATGTGCGTCTGTTCCACGACGAAGTGCTGCGCAACGGTGCGGTGCCTTTGAGCGTGCTGGACGCCAACATCAAATCATGGGTCGCGGCACAAAAATTGTAGCGGGAGGCTCCGTCGCCTGATCCAGCAGAGAGGTAGCTGTCCGTTACGGGGCTGCATTGCGCTTCACCACCCAGTCGACAACCGCGGCGTCGTTGCTTTCGTTGCGCCAGACAAGACTCAAAAATTCGGCGGGGTGAATGTCATGCTTGGTAAAGAAAGCGCGGTCGCCGCCGCAGGAATACATCAGTGAAGCAGGCAACTCGCCGTGGAGCTTGGCCTTGGTTTTAGGAATGAGACGCGGGAGCCATTCAATGCCTTGCACCGCGTCGGACTTGGCCGGAAGGGAGCTTGCCTCAAGCGACCTGCGCGAGGGTTTGCCATTTTGAACATTGAGAAAATAGTCGCGGCGGATCAATTCGATGGCGAGGGCGCGGTCGTAACCGGGTTCACCGCCGTTATTGTGATCCTCAGCGTAATCGTAGAGGTGCTGGGCATTGATGCCGTTGGCGGCGAGAAAGGCTGACTCATCGCTGGTGAAGAAGGTGCCGGCACCTGTCTGGCCGGCGGCATAGAGCTGGACGGCCTTGTCGTACAGCGAGCGGAACTGGTCGGCGAAATTATAGTGTTTCATGCGTGGCAAGATGAAGCCAGCAGGCGTCAAATTGCAACCTGCTCTCCGCGGGACGGTTTTTCGCGCTGCAGCGGTCAGATTGGATCGTGGGCGAAAATGAATTTCTGTTGCACGCGCACCGCGACGGGTTTGCCGCGGCAGGTCGGCAAGGAAAATCGCCACTGGCTCAGAGCCCCGACGGCTGCCTGGGCGTAAATTGGGTTGGTGGATTCCATCACCACCGGCATCCGGATCCGCCCCTCTTCATCCACATAAAAATCAATCAGGGTGGTGCCGCTCGGTTGCGGCGTGTTTTCGGCTTTGCCGGGATGAGAGGGACTGACGGTTTGCAACGCTTCAATTGGATGATCGAGTTCGGCCGCAGTGCAGACCCGTCGCAAGAGAGACAAAGGCATTGATCGCTGGGCGAAAGCGGCGGTCGCCTCCAACGCGGTCAGCGAGATCACCCGCCCGGTCGCGACGAATTTAATTTGCAGCTCCAGGCGGATTCCAACCGGACCCCCGTTGACGGTGGCGGGTCTGTAGCGCCATTGCCTGAGTAAATTTACCGCCTCATCCGCGAAGGCTTTTTCAGTGTAGCCTGTCACCAGTAGATCGGCAAGGCGGCCATCGGCATCGACATTGATGAGCACTTGGACCTCGCCGGAGGTGAGCGTAGAGAACGCCAGTGCGGCGGGAAACTGGGCTTCCACAGTCTGCTCGATTTGCACCGGAGTGTTCTTCGCCGATGTGATGGCGGCGCTAAGCGCGAATACTGAGATGAAACGAATCAGAAATCGTTCTGGATTCATGGCGACAGGGTGTTGATGTCGAATCACAGTTTACCCGCTCCGGGCTGAACTTCAACACGAGATTTTGCGGCTTCGCCGGCCGGCACACCGGTTTTTGAGTAGCAACTCGCAGCCGTCACCGCCTGCCGCTCCTCAGAAGGGAAATCCGATCGAGAGCTGCAGGGTCCCGGCGGGATCGTAGGGTCGCCGCTTCAAGTTGTGTCCGTACTCGATGCGCACTGGGCCGATAATGGTCTGGTAACGCAGGCCGAGTCCGACGGAATAAAGTTTTTCGGAAAATGGATAATCGGACAGACGCACTGCCGTACCCAGCGCATCGCCAAACACCACCACCGACCACTTTGCCGTGAGCGCCTGTTCCAGTTCCAGGTTGAATTGCAGATAGGATTTGGCGCCGACAAATTCCCCGGTTGCGGTGCGTTGAGCCGCCGCGCCTTTTTGATAACCGCGGATCGAGCCGTCGCCTCCGGGATAAAAGCGCACGCTGACCGGCAGGCTGGAGTCGTTTGAGGCGCCGACCGTCGTCACCACACCATGCGAAACCCCCGCGTGAATCCAGCGGCCGTTGCCCCAGCCGGTGTGATACGAACCGGCGAGAATGATTTGTTGGTAGACAACCTGACCGCCCAAGGCCCGGTTGGCGGCTTCGACTTGCACGGAGGTCTTGTAACCTTTGGTCGGCCGAAGTGGATTATCCCGCCGGTCGCGCACGAGGCCGAGGTCGACACTCGCGATGTCGGCCTGGGTTTGATCCGTCGCGCGCGTGGCAAGTTCGTTGTCCACATTCCGCAAATGTTTGAATGTGTAGCCCGTCGTCAACGCGACTCCGAGCCGGCGCAACGGCCAGAGCAGTGAGACGTTCGCGCCATATTCCTCCCGGCGGAAGGAAAACTCCCGGCGGCTGAGTCCGAACAGCCGCACGCTGCCATCGGTTGTCGTGCCAAAGAGCTCCGGCACAGTGTAGACATAGTCGCCCTGCGACCCTTTCATTGACTGGATGAGTTTCAGATCGTCGGTGTGGCCTCGACCGAAAAGATTGAAGTGACGCCACTCGATGCCTCCGCGCAACTGTTCATAGCTGCCATAGCCTGCCAGCAGGCTCAGTTCCTGCCGCCGGCCTTCGGTGACCGAGTATTGCACATCGCGCCCGTCGGCATCGGCTGGTTCGTAGCGCAAATCTACCGCGCGAAAAACCCCGAGCTGGGAAATTCTGGCCTGGCCATTGTCGAAGCGGATGGGATTGAGCAAATCGCCGGTCTTGCCCGGCACCAGCCGCCGAAGCGTCGTCTCATGCGTATAGGTATTCCCGGTGAAACTCACGGCGCCCACATGCACCTGCGGGCCAGGTGTGACTTGGGCCACGACAGTCACCGACTTGGTGCCATCGGCTGCATCGATGGCTTCAGGCATCAGCTTGATCTGCACATCCGGATGACCGCGCTCGTAATACCATCGGCGGATGGCGGTGGCGGTGTCCTGTCGCCAGAGTGAAGTCCAGCGCTGGTCAAGGTGATTGCGCGCGATGACAGCCGGCGTTTCGCTTTGGTCACTGAGTTCAAACTTCAGGGCGGTCACGCGCCATAACCGGCCTTCCTGAACCTTGATTTCAGCGTGCACTTTTCCACTGGCGCGATCCACCCGAAGGTTTCCCAGGATGACACTGGCGTCGGCGTAACCCTGCTGCCGCAACGCCTCTTCGAGATTGTTTTGCGCGCGCTGCAACCGGCCCGGCGAATAAATGCGCTCTGACGCCAGCGGAATGAGCAGTCCTGCGCCTACAAAAAAAGCGCGAGCCTCCTTTTCTGTGAGCGCCAACAATCCGGTGAACGTCACGCCCTCAAGGGAGTAGCGTTGCCCGCGGTGCAGGTGCAGGGTGGCGGCGGTGGCGTGGAGCGGGCGGGGGAGCGATTGTTCCAGCTTGGCGTCGAGCGGAAAATGTTCGGTGCGTCCATCGGCTAGTGTGGTATCCACCATGACCGTGGACTCCAAGTAGCCTTCATCGTTGACGGATGAGATCAGGACCAGCGCCGCATCCT
>JANYDX010000480.1 GCA_025363395.1 Verrucomicrobiota bacterium | reverse complement strand
TGCCGGCGGCGAGCTCACGGAAGCTGCTGCGCGAAAGATATCACTCAAAGTGGAATCGATGCCGCAGGCCGACTTGGAATCGAATGAAATTTTGTTGATCGTCGGCTTGCGAAACCAGAGCAACTACGTTCTTTCCAGCCGCGAAATCGGCCGTATTTTCCTGAGTTATCACTGGATCTCCGACGAGAAAACGGCGAATCAGCACGACGGATTACGCAGCCACTTACCACATGATATCTGGCCCAATGAAAGCGCCCGCTGCACGGTCAGAATCCATCTCCCTCCCACGGTGGGAAAATGGCATCTTCAAGTGCGACTGTTACAAGAAGGCGTTCGCTGGCACGAAGGGCCCGGTTACGAAAAAGGCATGCCTCCTGAATTACTTTTCGAGTACAGGTCCGATGGAAAAATTCGCTACCTCCCGGAGTTCTGATTTCGAACTGAGTAATGAAGTTGCGTAAGCAAGCCTGTGCGCGGCCGACCGGACGAAAAAAAGCCGCGAGGATTCAGTGCCCCCCCTTTTGTGATCGCCCACGCCTCAATCAATACTCGCATCCATTATCTTGTTGTCTACCTGACAGTCATTCCCGTTTCCTCACCCCCAAACATGGCTGAAACTATTCGCACCTCGGATACAAACAATCCGGTTGTCCTCAGTGTTTCCGGGCTCAGCAAAACCTACCGCATTTGGGAAAATCCGGGCAAGCGCCTTCGCGCCTGGTTGCTGGAGGGAACCCATGATCTCGCGGCTAAATTATTAAAGAAGGAAGCTCCGTTTCTACGTGATCTTCAGCAGCAGCTCCATGTCGGGTTCCGGGAAATCCATGCGCTCCGCCAAGTCTCATTCCAAATCGGTCGGGGCGAGGTGGTCGGCATTATCGGTTACAACGGCTCGGGCAAGTCCACCCTGCTGCAAATCCTCGCGGGTACGTTGACGCCAACCGCCGGGCGGGTGGAAGTGAATGGACGCGTCGCGGCTCTCCTCGAACTGGGTTCGGGGATTAATCCCGATTTCACTGGCCGCGAAAATATTTTTCTCACCGGCGCAATCATGGGTTTCTCCCGCACGATGCTGGAAGAGCGCATGCATGCCATCGAGGAATTCGCGGAGATAGGTGAATTTATCGACGAACCAGTTAAGACCTATTCCACCGGCATGGCCGCCCGGCTGGCCTTCTCCGTACTGACCCAACTCGATCCGGATATCCTGATCGTCGATGAAACACTTTCGGTGGGCGACGCCTACTTCCAGCACAAATCGATCAATCTGATTCGCCGGTTTCAGGAAGCGGGAAAGACGATGCTCATTGTGAGCCACGCCCCGGAAACGATCAAGAGCATGTGCACTCGCGCCGTGTTGCTTGAGCGGGGTCACCTCGTACGAGAGGGAGCTGCAGCCGACATCTGCGACTACTACAATGCACTGGTCGCCAAGAAAAAACAGGATCAGGAAATTCATCAGGTGGAACGGGAAAAAGGGCGAGTGGTTACGCGCTCCGGCGATCGACGTGTGGTGATCGGAGACGTCGAACTCCTCGATCAAAACCACGTTCCCGCGCGAGCATTCACCGTGGGTGAAGTAGGACGCGTGGCTTGTGCTCTTGAGTTTCGGGCGGCGGTCGACAACCCGACCGTTGGCATCCTCATCCGAGACCGGCTGGGCAGCAACGTCTTTGGTTCGAATACTTTCAACCACCAACGAGTGGTCGGAAATTTCAGCGCCGGCAATTATTGCGAAGTCATCTTTGTGCTTCGCTTGAATCTCGCCCCAGGCCGCTACTCAGTTTGCGTCGCTGCGCATTCCGGCCGGGACCACCTGAAGGACAATTACGATTGGCAGGATAACGTGGTGGTCTTTGAGGTGATGCCGGGCAGCGAAGCAGCGTTTATCGGGACCGCGTGGCTTCCGCTTGAAATCGAAGTGGATCGGAAGAGCGTGGCGATGCTTAAGCCCTATGTCTGGGGTCGGCTGCTTGACTTCGGCATGGACGGAGATGCGGTGCGGCACAAACACACCGGCTGGGCAATTCCAGAAGAACTGTCGACGTGGACTGACGGCCCAGAAGCGGTTCTTCGGTTTGATCTCCCGGCGTCACCGACCAAACGTGTGTTTCGGGTCCGCGCCGCTGGATTTTGCACGGCGAGGCTTCACCAGCAGCGGGTCGATATCTTCCTCGACGATCAGCCAGTCGGCAGTTGGACCGTCAGTGAGACCGCCGAGCATTCCGTGATCTTGCCGGAGAATCGGCTCTCTTCGGCGGAACGCCACCGCATCAAAATGGTTTTGCATGATGCTTCATCTCCGCAAGGCGAAGGACTTTCGACCGACTCAAGGCAGCTGGGTATCCGGGTATTCACCGCGAGTATCGATTGAACGAGGCATGCTTCGCGCCGACTGTTCACGCCACGCCAATGGACCCCGGATCACACGACCTCATCATCTCCGCGACTGAGATTAACCATCATCATGGGGCGGGTATTCTCCTGCAGCGGTATTTCCCTGATTCTGCGAACCTGGTCACCCTGCGCTCTCTCACGGTATATCGGGGCGAGGAGTCTTTCGGTATTGGGCATCATGAGCTGAAATCAGCTCATCTCACCGTCACTGAAACCGAAGCACGACTGAAGGAGATTCTCGCCCCTTACCGCATCCGGCGCATCTTGTGCGTCCCTTACTGTCGCGAGGATTTCATCCACGGGCTGCTCGCGCAAAAGCTCACCAATGCGCCGCTGTGCACGTACATCATGGATGACCAGAATATCTTTTCTGCGAAGGTGCCGGATTACTGGGTTGATCGTCTGCTCCGCGCCTCGGACCTGTGTTTTGGAATCTCGCCCGAATTGTGCGCTGCCTATCAGCACAAATATAACTGCAAGTTTCATCTCCTGCCACCGCTGGTCGAACATTCCGTGCCACTCATGCCGTGCTACTGGCGCCCCGATGCCAGCGCGCCACTGAAAGTCGCCATGATCGGTAACGTCTGGACGGCGGACCGATTTCGGCAGTTGTGCGCTCTGCTGCGAAAGACCGGAATGCACGTCGATTGGTACGGGAGCGGTCCTGCCGCAACCTGGTTGCCAGGCACGCCGGAGGAATGGGAGGCCAATAATATTTATTGTTTGGGTTATCTGCCGGAGGAGGACTTGATCGCTTCCCTTGCCTCTTATCCCTGCGTCTTGGTGCCCTCGGGGAGCCTCGATCAGGACGACGACAATCTCTCCTTTTCCCGCCTCAGTCTGCCGTCGCGACTGATCTTCCTTCACACGCGCACCGACACCCCGGTACTTTTGCTCGGGAGCAGCGATTCCGCTGCGGGACGGTTCATTCTCAATCTCGGCACTGGTCTGTGCTCGGCTTACCAACCGGAGGATTTGCTCCGGCAGATGGCCCGTTTAGAGGATCAAACCGAGCACGATAAACTCCGGCAGGCGATCCGCCGCTGGGCGCCCAATCTGGTCCTGCCCAACGCCGGCCAGTGGATATGGGAGTCGCTGGAACGACGGTCTCCCCCGCCCGCCACCTTCCAGGCCGCCTTCTCAACAAGAGCGGATGATGAGGCTTGGTTGCAAGCCGTGCCCGGCCCAAAACCGGCACCGGTCAGACACTTGCCCGCGGCGCAGGACCGGTTGAGCGACGAAGACTTAAAAACCTTCGCCTTCCTGCGAACCACGCACCTGCCCTTGCTGCTTGCAGAGACTGAGAGCCCACCGTCGCCAGACACTATCGAGCTGACCCAAATGTTAGAGAAATTAACCGGGCATCTCATCGAAAGGCTGCTGCCGGACGGGGGCGACCTCCTCGTGCTGGGGACCAGGATTCCGAGTTGGGCGACCTGCCTGCCGGCCAATATCAACCGCTGGCGCTTCCGTGATAGCGAAGAGTGGCAGCAAGCGGGTTTCACGGCCGACACCGGGCATTTGGTCAGTTTGACGGGCAATGAATCATTCACGGACACGACGGCCAATTTCGACGCGATCTGCAGCTCCACTTGGCTTGATCAGGTAAAAATGCCCGAAGCTCTCACCAGCCTTTCGAACTATCTATCGACCCACACCAGGCCAGGCGGAATCAACCTGCACGCTCTCACGGCAATCCTTCATCCTGATCGTTTTTGGACCGCTCCGGCGCATGCCCACCTGCGCGCGGTATTTCAGATCAAGGACTGGCCGGATCTCGACGAATTACTCACCGCTCCGGATCTTTTTTGGATGAGCGAAGGGGCGTATGCGAAGCACTGGCAGCCCAGTGCGGGCAAATCCTACCGTGATTTTGGCAAACCCCTGGGCTTGGTTTTATTTTGGCGAAATGAAGCAGTTACTCCATCGGCACCCCACGAGAGCTGATTGCTGGTGAACGAATCAGCCGCTCCACTCGAAAAAACTGGCAGAATCTTTATCATGCCCTGATCGACAACTCTGCTCCAAATGAGAAATCGCCTTTGCCTTGTATCAGGTAAAACGGTGGCAGTATAAATTCCCGCAAGTTAAACCGCAGCCCATGTGTGCCCTTAAAACACCCGTTCTCTTTCTAGTTTTCAACCGGCCAGCCGAAACGGCCCGGGTGTTCGAAACCATCCGCGCCCAGCGGCCCAGCCAGTTGTTTGTCGCGTCTGACGGAGCCGACCCCGATCACAATGGAGAGGAAGCTCTGGTCGAGGAGACCCGGGTGATCGCGACGTGCGTGGACTGGCCCTGCGAGGTTAAAACTTTGTACCGCAACACACATCTGGGCTGCGGCTTGGCGGTCAGCAGGGCCATTTCCTGGTTTTTTGAACACGTAAAGGAAGGCATTATCCTGGAGGACGACTGTCTGCCTCATCCGGATTTTTTTCCGTACTGCGAGAAGCTGCTGACCTGCTACCGGGACGAACTCCGCGTCGCAACCATCGGAGGCGCCCATTGCCTCCCGACAGTTCTCACGCATGCGCACAGCCATTATGTATCGAAATATTTCCAGAAGGGCGGATGGGCAACCTGGCGCCGCACCTGGCAGCTCTACGATTTCGATCTGACCAAGCTCAGCCCCGAGAATTGCCACCAACTGCTTCAGGCAATCCATCCCATTGCCGTCGAATACGGCTATTGGACGCAAATCTACAATATACTGAGGGCGGGCACAATTGATTCATGGGCCGGCCAAGTATTTTTCAGTTCCTGGCGGACGGGGGCGAATCATGTGATGCCGGGACGCAACTTGGTCTCAAATCTTTGCTCAGGATCGGGAGATGCGAATCTCCACTTTCCCCGATCACCGGCGGAAATCCCCACTCATTCTCTCACGATCAAAGACGACATTGGCTCGTTCACTCCAGATCCCATGCTCGATAATTTGATTTTTTATCTGTGCTTCCTGGAGTCGCTGACCCACACCCACTGGTTGGAACAAGTCCTCTCACCCAACGATCAGCTTGGCACCGTCCGCAGTGAATTGGTGAAACGAAATCGTTTGATCCGCCAACTTGAGCTCGAAGGACTGGAAAAACGCCGCCAATTGCTCGCCGCGGCCAATGCTCTAGCCCGGACGAAAAACGACCAGGTCAGCGTTTGATTCCACACTGCAAAAGAGGGCTGAGCATTTTAAATAAAACCATGGCCGCTGATTCCGGAGGTAGGGCCGGTGCTTGCGCCAGCCCAAAGGCCCACGCCGAGACCCAAAGTTCCCAAGCCAAGCCTCCGCCTTAAACAGACCACCAGCTGCAGTTTTGATGAAAATGCTCCAGTGTTATCAAATCTGGCGAAGTTTGGTTTACGTGTAGGTGGAAGGGGAAGTTTTAAGACGCCCCTAATTGCCAAGTCCAGTCTCCGCGGGGGCGACCATCAGCGAAGAGGACTCTGGTGGATTGCCCGCCACGACGTCATCGTCGGTGAACATCCGCCGATCCGCGCCAGCCGAGCGCACTTCGATCGAGGTGCGTGAAATCAAGTGAAAGAAAAAAGGCGTGCCCCAGGCATCCACCATCTCACCCTGTGCATTGAGCCGCGGGTGATCGCTTGGGATAAAAGGCAGATGCTCCTTATTGGCTCCGAGGAGAGCATTCACGATCTGGCGGTTGTCCTCGCCTGCGGGATATACTCCGCAGGAACGGCGATAGACATTCAGAATATCCAGCACGATTCCTGGTTCAGCTTCAGGGTTGGTATTCGGTGCCCCGAGACGATCAGCCAGCGGGGACCGATCGTCGGTTGAAAGCTCGCCCGGCTTGGGGGCGAACATAGCGGGCTGCCCTTCGACGAATTCACGAGCAGGGACCGAAACAGAAACGGATTTCGCCGCGGGCGAGTCTGGCGTAGCTTTTCCTGCTTGATCATTCCCGGCGTGGCCCGCGTCGGATTTTACCTGGGCGGTTTGGCTGCGGGAAATTTCCGGCGATCCATTCCTGTGGTTGGATACCAATGCCCAAACCACGAGGGCGAGGATCACGCCGGCGACGAGAATGCGGCGGGATGTCATTTCAGGGAAGCTGCGCCCGTCGGGCCTGCCCCACCCGGCTTGACGTCCAACCGGTGACACTTACCGCAGCAGGTCGCGGTGTTATGCCGGCTGCAAGGGGAAAGCTTTCGGCTGGTCTCTCCACGGGCTTCACCGGCCACAGAATGCGCCACCCCACTAACCAGCGAGACCGGAGGAGTGGTCGCACTCGCCCTGCCTGTGACCTCCATCTCCAATTCCGTGATCATGTCATGAAACCGAGATCGGGCCGGGCGAAGCGCCCGATGTTGGGTAGAACCATCGACATATTGGCGGGGCTGATGCCAAACCATTTGGCCAGGGTCGCGGAATATTCGTCCGTGGAAATACCGGGAATCCACGCACCGCGATTGCCGGTGTCACTCGGCCCATTGACTTGCAGGACCGGCATAGTGCCATAAATTTGACCTCCGCGAACGGCTCCGCCCATGACAAAGTGGTGATTGCCCCATGCGTGATCCGTTCCTTCACCGTTCCCGCCGAAGGTCCGGCTGAAATCAGAGGCCGTAAAAGTGGTCACGTTGTTGGCCACTCCGAGATCAACGGTGCCTTGATGAAAATCAGCCAGCCCATTGTCGAGCATGGTCATCAACTTGGCGTGGTCGATGAGCTGATTGCTATGCGTATCAAAGCCTCCGATGGCGGCAAAGTAGATCTGGCGACGCATGCCGAGCGCTTTCTGGGCGGCCACCATGCGCAGAATCATGCGCAATTGCGATGCGAGCTGCGTGAGCTGGCCGTTGGTACCGGTGGAGGCAGTGAATTTCTCGGAATAACTCGGAATGGTCGCGAGCACGCTTTTAAGCAGGGTATCGTTACCAATTGCACGGCCCATCACGTTGACGTATTCCTGCTCGAAAACGTGACCGTAGCTGTGCCCCACTACATCGCGAACAGCGGAATACTGCTGTTTCGTGGGACTTGACGTGCTGGTATACTGGCTGAGTCCAATGCTGCCGTTTTGGTTCACCGGATACTGAAATACTTCATTGCCAACCTGGAAGTAGTTGGTGCCGGCAATTGAGATATTCATGGATATCTGAGAGCCGGAGTTCAGCGCCTGACTCATGTCCGCCAGACGCCCGCCCCAGCCGATTTTGGTCGGGGAGTCGGGAACCGAAGTCTGCCACTGTACCTGCTGGTCGCTGTGGGAAAACAGATAGGGGGGAACGGCCGCACCCCCCTTCAGATACTGGGCTTTGGTGAGCGGGGCGACCAGAGTGCCGACATTGCTCACGGCTGCAATTTTCCCGGCGTTAAACAGCGCTGAGACACGATTGAGGGAAGGATGCAGACCAAAGCTACGCCCATCACCGACGGGGAGGTTCATCGCGTGCAAATTAGAACTTGGGAGTGCAACCACACCACGGGCGGCCGCATAGGCGGCATAGCCCGCGGCATCGCTCGGGATGATCACATTGTTTCCATCGTTGCCGCCATAGAGGAAGAGGCAAATCAGGGCCTTGAAGTCACCATCGGCAGGCAGCGTCTGAGCGGAAAGCGAAGCGTTAAACAAACGCAGCGTGCCCATGGTGGAGAGCATGCCCGCGAGACTGAAGCCGGCGCAGGTCGCCTGGCCGATGAATTGGCGTCGTGTTGTCATGGGAAAAAATTTAGCGCTGAATGTTGAAGTCCGATGAAAACATCACGAGATAAACCGCCATCTGGACGCGTTTGAGCTCGTTCGCTGCGGTGTAGGTGAAAGTCGTGGGCAACGATGTGAAAGTATCCAGGATTTCCTGTCTCAGGAACGGCGACATGTTGCCGCCCACCAGACGCAGATTCAAATAATCGACGAGAGCAGCCTGGGCTTCGGGACGAGTCCGACCTGTCGCAGTCAGAATTCCAAGCGGTTCGCTTAAGTCCAATTTCATGTTGGTTCCGGTGCCCCGGGGCTCACCCACCGAAATGCCCGAGTAAATCAAACTGTAGTTGAGATTCGTTTCCACCATCGCCGTCACATCGTCATAGATCTGAAACTCCGGGGAAACCAAGCCCGCCGCCGTAATTTGGCCCGCCTTGGCAAAACCGGGCTTGAAGAAGTTGAAGACGGTGGGTGAAAACAACGGAGCTTGTTCGTCCAGGGAATAAACAAAATTCAGAAACAACCGGTTGTCGCCCGTCGCGCCGTAAGGCCGGGGCGTGGGCGGAAACGCGCGCAGCACCCTGGTCAACCGCAGTAACGGTTCAATCAGCTTGCCGAACTTTACGTCGACGAGCGATTCCGGCCGGCGAGCTTCAGGGTCGAGCAATACGGCCTTGAGTGTCGCACCCAGATCACCGCGGACTCCAGCACCGTTGTTGTTAAAGGCCTGCGCGACGCGCTGGACGTAGGCGGGACTCGGATTGCTCGTCACAAAACGCTGGATCAACTGGCGGCCGATGAAAGGCCCAACGTTGGGATGGTTAAACAAGGTATCGAGCGCGAGCTTCATGCGTTGGGGACCGGGGAGCGTACCTGGAACGGTAACCCCAGTAACGATCTGGCGGGATTGCAGATCACCATTCGTGGTGTTGAATGTCATGGGTCGCAGCGGATCCCAGCCATAGAGAAACCAGTCGTTTATCTTTGCCGTGGTACCGTCGCTCCACTTCGGTGGATTGGCCGGATCGTAGTAAGGGCCCCAACCGGTGAAAACGTGCGCCAACCCGACGATATCCGCCTGGGTGTACGTGGCGATGGGCAGCCCAGTCGAATCAAGGGCCAGCGTCCCGTCGAGGTTCAGCTGCGAAAGACCAATGGTGAATAGCTGCATGATCTCACGCGCATAATTTTCATCCGGCTGGCTGCCCGTTTTCGCATTCGGTTTCCGATTGCGGATCATGCTAAGATATTTGCCCATCATTGGATTGAGAGTCACCTCTTCCAGCAACTGCCGGTAATTGCCGAAAGCATTCTTCACGAGAATATCATAGTAGGCCGTGGCGCCCTCATGCTCGCTATCGAGGGAACTGTCCTGTGAAATCACCAATGTTTCACTCAAGGCAAACGCCATGCGTTGCCGGAGTTGATCGGGAGCAGTCATGGCATTTTGCCACCATGCTTCCTGGCGTGGAGTATAGGAGCCATTATCGTTGCCACTGGAGCGAGCGAGAAATTCCGCGGCCCGCGCCCGGTAATACGGCAGGTGGTAGCTCGGACTCAACGCGAGCTGTTTTTCGATCCAATCGGCGAAGGTTCCAGCGCGGACATCGGCGATCGAGGTGGCCGTCGGACCAAAACTCGATTGGATGAGAAATCTCGCTGCGGCTGAATCGCTCGCTGCGGTCAGCGGGTTGAAATCCGCCGCACCGGCAATAGTCCACTCGGAGGGAAACACGCCCAGCGAGGCGCTGGAAAGAAAAGCCGTGCCGTTCATCAGCCAGATCGCACGTTCACCAGAAGCACTATTCGACCAGACGATGTCTGTTTTGCCATCAACATTGAAGTCGCCGGTGGCAGCCACCGTCCATTCTGGCGGAAACACTCCGAGGGTGGCACTACCCAGGAAATTGGTTCCATCCATGAGCCAGATCGCCCGTTCACCCGTGATACTATTTGACCAGACGATGTCCGTTTTTCCATCCAGATTGAAGTCACCCGTGGCCGCAACTGTCCACTCCAGCGGAAAAACACCCAGCGTTGAACTCGACAGGAAAGACGTGCCAAACATCAGCCAGATCGCACGTTCACCGGTGATCCGATTCGACCAGATAATGTCAGGCTTGCCATCGCCATTGAAATCGCCCGTGGCGGCCACGGTCCACTCCAGGGGAAATGTGCCCAAGGTAGAACTGGCAAGGAAGGTGGCGCCGTTCATCAACCACAAAGCACGTTCACCGGTGATACTGTTCGACCAGACGAGATCGGGTTTGCCATCACCGTTGAAGTCACCGGTGGCGGCCACCGTCCATTCCAGTGGAAACATGCCCAAGGTCGAGCTGGAGGAAAAAGCCGTGCCGTCCATCAGCCAGATGGCTCTTTCACCGGTCGCACTATTGGACCAGATCAGATCGGAATTACCTCTGGTCAAAGCCAGGCTGGCAGCCTGCGCGTCGCTGGCGAGAACGGGGGCGGTAGCGGCTGCCGAAACAACCGCGGCACACAGTGGGAAAATACTGAATAGAAATGCGAGGCCACAGCCCCGGGCCCAGACTGAATCCGGCCGCGTGGTCGCCAGGGATGGAGTGTTCATGAGTGATATATTTGCACACCGATAATGAAAAAGCTGCCTTCGAAATCAGTTCGGGCGAAGTTGACATGAATTTAATAACAACTCTGTAAACTGGAGAGCTCCATCTGGTCGGCAATTTCCCTGTCAGGAGAGACCCGCCGACTCCGACCCGTTTGTCTCCTGTCGATTGGAATTCCACCGTGCCGCAGCCATCGGCTTGGACCTAACGGCCGGGCTAATCAGGTGCGCGAGGTTTGCGCTGGGTTTCCTGCCGGGGTGGGTTACGCCACCCCCGGTCCGAAGCAAATACCTTGTAAACGAATTGGGCGATAAGCTAGACGTTTAACCTCTGTACTACAGCCCTGCCGCTTCACAAACAATCCAACCGCTTCGTCTTTCCATCTCCGAATTTTTCCCCTTGTCTCGATCTTTCCCTTTCCCTCCTGAAGATGATTAAATCCGCCGCCGAATTGACCGTCCTGTTAGCGGACGCTGAAAAAATGCTGGCCGCAGAGAAAAAACTGGCCGCAGAGAATGAGTCATGGGCACGAAAGAGCGAAAGCCTGCTGGATCTGGCCGTCCGCCGTGAGCTTGAAGCCGCCACGCTGGCCAAACACGCGGAGCATCGCGCCGCTCAAGCCCTCCGACTTTCGAGTGAAAGCAGCCAATGGGCGCGCGAATCCGAAGCGAAGGCGAAGCTACTGGCAAAAGTTGTCGAGGAGACAAAAACGTGGGCCGAAAAATCCGACCAGATGCTGCTCGAAGCCAATGCGCGCATTGCAGAGCTGGAACAATACCTGAAGGAACACCGGGAGTGGGCCCTTCGCTGTGAAACCGAACTTGCCCTGATCCGGAATCAGGCGAAGGGACCCGGCCTATGATGGAGGTCTGCCTCTGTACCTACAACCCCCGGCCGGAGGTGTTGCAACGGGTGATCCAAAGCATCGCGAATCAAACCGTTGCTGCGGAGCACTTCACTTTCCTGCTCCTGGACAACTCCAGCTCCCCTGCTTTGGCGATTGATTTGCTGGCGCCGTTGCAAGCCCAAGGGATCGCTTGTCGCCTGATCTGTGAATCCCGGGCGGGAATATTCCACGCCCGCAACCGCGCGATGCGCGAATCCAGCCAGCCACTTATTCTCTGGGTCGACGATGACACGGAATTGCCGTCCCACTATATTGCCGACTGCCTGGAAATTGCGCGGGAGCATCCTGAGATCGGCTGTTTCGGGGGGAAAATCAGCCTCGGCCCGCAATGCCGTTTCCCGAAATGGACCGTCCCCATCCACCCCTGGCTAGCCGTGATTGACCGGGGAGAGAGTCCAATCACGAACAAGGCCAATCATTGGGGGCCGTGGGAACCGCCGACCGCAGGGGCGGTGGTCCGCCGGCAGGTCATTGACCATTATTTGGACTTTGTCAGCCGACTGCCTACGGATTACAGCATTGGCCAGGTCGGCAACAAAGATCTCTTGCGCGGCGAAGACTCGCTGCTGATGCGGATGGCCCATCGGGTTGATCTGGCGTGTTCCTACCAGCCGCGACTACAGATTGTACATCATATCGACAATCGCCGTTTCAAAACCGCCTACCTCTTCAAGCTCTTCTACGGATATGGCCGGTCCTACGTATTATTGGAACGAATTCTCGGCGAATCGCTGCCTCCGCTGTCGCGCCGCAGTGCCTGGGATTTCTTCTGGAAAACGCGGCTGAGAAGAGAGAGCGCAAACTGGATGATATTTGTCGTCATGAAAGCCTGGAACCTCGGCTTCATCACCGAACGAACCATCCAACAGTCATGAGCCCGCTGCTCGTCAGCATCGTCGTTCCGACGTTTAATGCGTCCGCCACTCTGGCCCGAACCTTGGAAAGCCTTCGCCAGCAAAGCTACCGAACGACCGAGGTCATCCTGGTGGACGGATTGAGCTCGGATTCGACCGTTCCGATTGCCCGGAGCTACGGTGATGTTGTCACGACCATCATA
>JANYDX010000472.1 GCA_025363395.1 Verrucomicrobiota bacterium | reverse complement strand
TTGACGAAAAGGAAAGCATCAACCGCCAGCTCAAACGCGGTCGCGATGTCCTCCAGCACAATGAGGAAGTTCGGCGAACCGGTCACGGCACCCTTCAAGAGGAACGCGCCACCGATTTCGATGAGAAGCTCGCCCGCCGCCGCTACCGCGTGTTCAAGGAGCAAACTTGGGAGGCACTGCTCTCGCTGAAGGACATCTTTTATTATCACCTGATCAACGCGCAGGATACGATCGCAGAGGTCGAGCAAAACATCCTCAAGGAATTCGAATATCAAAGCTCGCTCGAACTCGATCCCCGCACCTACGACCGGTTGCGGATGCTGCCGCTGGCCAGCGAGATTGTCGTTCACGCCCGGCAGGAACTGGTGAAGCGGCTCGATGGCTATGAACTGACCCACCCCGAGATTTTCCAGCGCGTCGTGACCCTGATTGAGAAAAAAATGATGCCCATCATCACGCGGCATTCGCTCTCCGGGCACTCCAATATCAACAGCGAGGATCCGGTTTTCGAGGAGCCGCTCGCTTTGGCCATGTTGATCGATATTTTTTCCGAGCGCGGCTATCATGCCGTGGTGGACGTGCACCGCATCGAAATCCCCGACCACTTCGATGTCACCACCGGCAAGATCAGCTGCCGCGTGAAAAAGGTGTACCGCACCATCATCCGTTTCAAAGGCTCCGAGATCCGCCGCGGCTAGTCTGATCCAAATTCTATTTCAATCTCGCTGCCTCCTGAAATTGAACATCGGCCTCGTCGGCGCGACCATTTTTCAACAAGGCCCGGCCGAGATTCTCATGGGCCTGCGCGCTGGCTGGATTAATTTCCAGCGCCTTTTTAAAATTAAGAATCGCCGCGTCCACCTGCCCGGCTTGGAGCAATGCATTGCCGAGGTTGAGTCGTGCCGTAAAGAAAACCGGGCGGATCGCCAGAGCTACTTCGTACTGGGTAATGGCGTCGTCGACCCGGCCGCTCTGCGCGAGCGCGGTCCCATAATTAACATGCGCCTCCACACTGTCGGGATCGTTTTCCAAGGCCCTTCTATAACTGGCCATGGCTTCTTCGAAGCGGCCGCTGCGCAAAAAAGCATCGCCCAAATTCGTCCGGGCCCTGGCGAAATCCGGTTTGATTTCCAAGGCCGTCCGGTAATGCGCCATCGCTTCCTCCACCCGCCCGGCTTGGAGTAAAGCCGTGCCAAGATTGGCGTGAGTCACGGGATTGCCGGGCTCGATGGCGAGCGCCCGGTTGTATTGGGCAAAGGACGCATCGAGCCGGCCCTGTTGCCGCAAGGCATCGCCGAGGTTCGTGTAAGCAGCGGCGTTATCGGGGCCGAATTTCAAGGCGGTTTGAATATGCTTGATCGCTTCCTCCACCCGGCCCGACTCCAGAAGAAAAGCGCCGAGGTTATTATACGCCATCCAACAGGAGGGATTCCGGGCGATCGTTGTCCGCCACAGAGTTTCCAGATCGGCGTACATCGCGCTTTGCCGACAGGTGAGCCAGCCGAGTGAGGCCAGGAGACAGACGGCCGCGCCATTCATCAAGGCCCGGCGGCCGGACAGAAGTAGGCGCCCACAAAAAGTTAAGGCCGCCGCAGCGGCTGACAACAGGATCGCCGCCCCCAGGTATTGGAAATGATCCGCGACATAGGAATAAACGAAGGGATAGACATTGATAAATCCCAAGGCGGGAAAAAGCGTTCCGACGAATAAGAGCGCAACCGCCAGCGGACCACGGGAGCGTTTTCTCAGGACAAAAAGCAGGCCCAAGAGCCCCAACGTCGCCACCGGATAAAAATACTGCGCGAACTCCCGGGCGTTCAAGGTCCAGCGCGGATACATGAAGTTCAAATCGAACGGCCAGAAAATCTTCGCCGCATAAAACCACAGCGCCCGGCCCGCCACGAGACAACGCTCCACGAAACCCAACTCGTAAACCGCGCCCGTCGCACCGACAAACGTCTTTTCCATCCAAGCGGTCGTCGCTCCAGCGCCCACCCCGACGATCAACCAGGGCACCAGCGGCAGCACATCGCCCTTCCATGAAATCCGGCCGCGCTTCCACCAGAAGACCACCAGCAAAGCCGCAGGTAAAGTGGCTGTCACACTCTTGCTCAAGACCGCCAGTCCGAACAGCCCCAAGCCCAGCGCGTATGAACCGATTCGACGACCCTGATCGTAGCGCAAATAAACCAGGGCGGCGGAAAAATAGAATACCGCGGACAAAGTATTTTTCTGCTCGGAGATCCAGGCAACTGATTCTGCGCAGACTGGATGGAGGGCAAAGGCCGCCGCCGCCAGTAAAGCACCAGGCACCGCCAGGCGCCGCAACACTCGATAAAGCAGACAGGCCGCAATCCCGTGCCACAACACGTTGACCAAATGATAACCTGACGCAGCCTCGCCCCACAGCTGGTGCTCCAGCCAGAACACACTGTAAAGAACCGGATAGAATTGTTGCGTCGCCCCCGGCTCGAACCAGATCCGCCATAATCCATGCCATGAACGCAGCTCAGACCGCGTCACATGGGCGTCATCGTCCCAGATAAAACCGGCATGCCACACCTGCTGGTAGGCAAGGAACGTGGCCAGCATCAACAGCAGCCCCAACATCCAGTCACTTCGCCACCATGCCTGGCCCGGCCCAGCATCACTCTGACCAGTCGCCGTCGCTGCGAAATTATTTCCAGCAGCGCTGGCGATCCTGGCCTCCGGACGGTGGTGCTTTGACCTTCGGCTCATACGATTCGGCGTCACTACGCCCAAGGTCATTTTCCGAGACAAATTAATTCGAGCCACCGAATGCTTGCCGCTGGTGTACGCGCGACTACTTATCGCCAACTTACACCAAGCGCAAAGGGCAGCCCTGCTTTCAGCCTCTAAGGGCGAAATCGCTCGGCCTACCCGCCGAAACGCACGGCGACGAGTTCGTCGACGCGTTTTTTTGATGACCGGACTTCCTCCGGGGTCAGACGCGGGCTGAGTTCGATGACCAGCGTGTGACTGGGCCGCCAGAAACTACTGATCATTTCAAAATCGATCTGGCCTGAACCGATGGGCTGGTGATCGCGGCCTTCAGCGCTGACATCATGCAAATGGAACCCGATCGCGTGAGGGGCGTTTTTCTCCAAATGCTCTCGGTGATTTAACAGTCCCATGTCCTGCTTGATCTGGGCGTGGCCAGTATCGTGCCAGTAGCCGCAGCCATCGGGCTTCGCCATCGCCGCAATTAACGCCGGGTGGTCGGCGTCCAGCGGCAGTTCGTCGAATTTCTCCCGGTTCTCAAAACCGAGCAGAACCCCTTTTTCATCCGCGTAAGGAATTAATCCGGTGAGACCTTGCTTGGTATTCGTCCAGTAAGGCGGCATGCGCTCCCTGAGCTTCGCGAGGCTTCCAGCCAGCAACTTTTGGTAGGAGCCGTCTTTCTTAAGATCTGCCGCAGGATGCGCATCGAGATATTCCTCCACCTTGCGCGTGGGATTGCGCCAGAAAAACTCCACCGAGCCGAGGTGCAGCACCACCTTCCCGGCCTTCACCTGATGGGCAAAATCGATGGTACGTTTGCTGTGCCGCATCCACTGGTCGCGCTCACGTTCATCGGCGGCGGACGGACGGTAGAGATTGGGTGCCGCATGCGTGACACCCGTCGGCAGCGGACAGAAGTTGTGGCACGAGGCGATTTTAATTACGCCCTCCTCCACTGCTTTCAGAATCCCCGGCACGAGGGTAATCCGGATGCCATGGCTCAACTCCGCCCACTCGAAGCCTAAATCCGCCATCTCACGGAGCATCGCATAGCCATCTTGATGGCGGTGAGAACACCAGCAGGAGGAGAGGGCAATGATCGGCTTCATGCGAACTTACACTAGGGCATGCTCAAAGATCGAAATCAAGCCGGGCTCGCTCTTTGACCAGCGGGGTTCACCCGGCGGAGAGTACGCCCCTGCCATTAGCCCATAAAAAAACCGGTCGTGCGTCCGAGGACACACGACCGGTGAAAGAAAAAACCCTGGCCAGAAATTATTCGGCGTAACGGCGGCGCAGCATGCAGGTGAAGGCCATAACCTTCTCCTTGCGACGGCGGCGCTCCGACGGCTTCTCAGCGTAGCGCTTGGTGCGCACGTCTTTAATGATGTTTTCGCGCTCGAGCTTCTTCTTCATGCGACGCAGCGCACGATCGATTGGCTCATTCTTACGCATCTTGATCTCGATAGACATGGGAAATAGACAGGTTGGCGTTGGAGAAAACGAGCAAGAAGCCAGCCGCTACCTTCACCGTCAACCCCAATTTTTCAGGGTCACTCCCTTCCGGGCTGATCTTCGTTTTATATCAGGATTCTCACCTTTGCCGCAGGGTCATTTTGGCGTGCGGTGGCCTGCCTATTTTGGCCCGTGGCAGCACAGCGCAAGCAACGGCGGCGCAACGTGCAAAAGCGGCTCGGAGACCCGTCCACCGGCAATTCGCCACCTCCCTTCTTACTCGCTAAACTCCGACTGCGAATAACTTTACGCTTTAACGCTTGCTCGCCCCCGAGACCGGCGTTCCATCCACCCTCGTGGGTTCCGCCGATCAGAATTTTGTTCATCTCCATGTCCATAGCGACTACAGCCTCCTGGATGGAGCCTGTCGCATCGACCGGCTGATGGATCGCGCCAGCGAACTGGGCATGCAGGCCCTCGCCCTCACCGATCATGGAAATCTTTACGGCGCCATCGATTTCTACAACCAAGCCAGGGCCAAATCCATCAAACCGCTCGTCGGCTGTGAGCTCTACTTGGCCGCCCATTCTCGACTCGACCGCCAGGGCCGCTCCGATGAAGGGAAAACCATCTTCCACCTCGGCCTGCTGGCGCGCGATCTCACCGGTTACCAGAATTTGCTCAAACTCGTGTCGGACGCGCACCTCAAGGGCTTTTACTACAAACCCCGTACCGACCTCGAAACACTGGCCAAGCACGCAAAAGGCCTGATCGGGTTCACCGGCTGTCTCGCGTCCATGGTGCCGCAACACCTGTTGCACGGCCGCTACGAAGAAGCGCGCAAAGCCTGCGGTCGCTTTGTCGAAATTTTCGGGCGCGAAAACTACTTCGTTGAAATCCAGGATCACGGCATCCCCGAGCAACGCCAGATCATTGCCGGGCTTCTAAAACTCGGCGAGGAATTCCACCTGAAGGTCGTCTGCTCAAATGACGTCCACTATGTCCGCGCCACCGATGCTGGCCCGCACGACACCCTGCTTTGCATCCAGACCGGCTCGAAAGTGGCCGAGACGGACCGCATGAAGTTCACCGGCACGCAATTCTACCTCAAGTCCCGCGAGGAAATGGCCAGGGTGTTCGCGGAAGTGCCCGATTCCCTCACGAACACCCAGCTCGTCGCCGAGATGTGCGACCTCACTATTCCCTTCCCCAAGGGCTCTGAGCGCTACCCGAAATATCCGCTGCCGCCCGAAGTCAAAACCGACCGCGCCGGTTATCTCCTGGAACTCTGCATCACCGGCCTGAAGCACCGTTACGGCGTGGATTACAACTCCCCTGAATCCGCCGCCGATGTCGCCCTCGCCAAAATCCTCCGCGAACGCGTCGACTTCGAACTCTCCATCATCGGCAAGACCGGCTTCATCGATTACTTCCTGGTCGTCTGGGATTTCATCGACTGGGCGCGAAAGCAGAGCATCCCCGTCGGACCGGGCCGCGGTTCGGGCGCCGGTTGCATTGTCGCCTACCTGCTCGGCATCACGAATCTCGACCCGCTGCGCTTCAAGCTGCTCTTCGAGCGCTTCCTCAATCCCGAGCGCGTCTCGCCACCAGACTTCGACATCGACTTCTGCATGCGCCGCCGCAGCGAGGTGATCGACTACGTCCGCCAGAAATACGGCAACGACTGCGTCGCCAACATCATCACCTACGGCACCCTCGGCGCCAAGATGGTCATCCGCGACGTCTCGCGCGTCCACGACCTGCCCTACGCCGAAGCCGACCGCCTGGCGAAAATGATTCCCGACGAGCTCAACATCGAGCTCAAGACCGCCATCGAAAAATCCGCCGAGCTCCGCAACGAATTCACTTCGAATCCACTCGCGAAAAAAATTATCGACCAAGCCCTGGTCCTCGAAGGCATGGTGCGCAACACCGGCAAGCACGCCGCCGGCATCATCATCACCGACCGGCCCCTCGACGAATTCGTCCCACTAACCCTGCAGGAATGCGACGTGACGGTGCAGTACGACATGAACGCCGTCGGCAAGCTCGGCTTGCTTAAAATGGATTTCCTCGGCCTTAAGACCCTCACCGTGATCGCCGACGCCGTGGACAATGTGCGCCGCACCGCCAATCCGAAATTCGACCTGGAGACCGTTGGTTTCGAAGATCCCAGGACTTACGCGCTCCTCAATTCCGGCCGCACCACCGGTGTGTTCCAACTGGAATCCGGCGGCATGCAGAATCTATGCCGGCAGATTGGCCTCTCTTCGATCGACGAAATCGTCGCCCTCATCGCGCTCTACCGTCCGGGCCCGATGGAGTGGATTCCCGACTACGTGCGCGGCAAGAAAGACCCGAGCACCGTCAAGTTTCCCCACAAGCTCCTCGAGGAGGTCTGCCGCGAGACCTACGGCGTCATGGTTTACCAGGAGCAGGTCATGGAGGCCGCCAAGATCATCGCCGGCTACACCCTCGGCGGCGCCGACATCCTGCGCCGCGCAATGGGCAAAAAGGACGCCGTGGCGATGGCGAAGGAGCGCGACAAGTTCGTCGAAGGCGCCAAGCGGGTGAACAACATTGATGAGAAGACCGCCAATTCGATCTTCGACATCCTCAACAAGTTCGCCGGCTACGGTTTTCCCAAAGCCCACGCCGCCGCCTACGCCGTCCTCAGCTTCCAGACCGGCTTCCTGAAGGCCAATTACCCGGTGCAGTTCATGGCCGCCGTGCTCAGCACGGAACTCGGCAACGCAGAAAAAGTCGCCCACTACATCGGCGAGTGCGAGTCCATGGGCCTCAAGGTGCTGGGCCCCGATGTGAATGAGTCGCGCGAGATGTTCACCCCGGTCGGCGAAAACATTCGTTTCGGCCTCGCTGGCATCAAGGGCGTCGGCGAACAGGCCGCCCAGAAGATCATCGAGGAGCGCGACAAAAACGGCCCGTACCATGATTTCGCCGACTTCATCTCGCGCGTGGACGCCCGCGCCCTCAACAAGCGCGTGCTCGAGCACCTCGTGAAGACCGGCGCCTTCGACTTCAGCGGCGCCTCGCGCAAGGCCCTCTTCGACGGCATCGACGCCGCCATGTCCGGGGTCGCCTCCGCCGCCCGCGACAAGGCCGCCGGCCAGCACAGCTTCCTCGACGCCCTCGCCGAGGAACCCGCGAAAAATGGCAAGGCCACGAGTGGGGCCCGCGCCGTCACCGTCCACGATACCGCCGGTGATTTCCCCGCCGCCGAGCGCCTCCGTTTCGAAAAGGAACTGCTCGGCTTCTATGTCTCCGGCCACCCGATGAACCTCTACGCCGGGCTCGCCGAGGCCATCAACACGTTCCCCGAGGACCAGCTGGTCACTCTCGGCGACCGCACCGAGTTCCGCCTCTGCGGCATCGCCTCGAACATCACGAAGAAACTCGCGAAGAAGGACAACCGCCCGTGGGCCGCGTTCACGCTCGCGACCAAGCGCTCCTCCCTCGCCCTGAACATGTTTGCCGACGCCTACGCCGCCTACGCCGGCAGCCTCCTGCCCGACGTTCCCGTGCTCGTGCAGGGCAACATCATCGGCGGCAACGACGGCACGCGCATCAACATCAAGGAGTGCTACCCGCTCGAAAGCTTCGTCACCGGCATCGTGAAGAAGGTCACCTGGCTCCTTCACCCGTCGCACCCCGAGCTGTCCGCGTTCTTCCGCCTGCTGCGCGACACCGTCAACCAGCAGTCCGGCGATACCCGGATGGAGTTTGCCTTTGTCTTCGAGGACCGCGCCGCGCCCGTCGCCGAGGTCAGCGGCGCCCTTGCCTGGCGCCTCACGCCCG
>JANYDX010000455.1 GCA_025363395.1 Verrucomicrobiota bacterium | reverse complement strand
CGTTTCGACGCCGCGTCGGTGGCCCTCGAGGCGGGGCAGGCCGCGCTCTTTAGCCCAGCGCCCATTCCCGTCCATGATAATGGCGATGTGCTGGGGGATTTTATCTGGGCCGGGAGACTTCATGCGGAGTGGTGATTTAGGTCAGCGGCCGTGCGTTTGACAAGGGGCGATTGGAATGATTATTTCGATCCATGGCCATCGCTCTTAGACAGGCAAAAATCATGCAGGAGTTGACGAAATTGCCGGGCTGGGTTTTTCGTCGCAACGCCCTCGCCAAGGAGTTCAAGTTCGGCAGTTTTCGCGAAGCGCTTTCCTTCATGGTGCGCGTTGGCTTCGAGGCCGAAGCGATGAATCATCATCCGGAGTGGACCAATGTTTATAACCGCGTCGCGGTCCGGCTCAACACCCACGACGGCGGTGGCAAAGTCACTGCGAAGGACGTTGCGCTGGCGGGAAAAATCCAGGCGATTTCGTGGGTGGGATGAAACGCGGGTTGACGGGCTTTCAGCGCCGCGGATGTTGCGCGGCCTGCAACATGTCCGCCATCGTTCCATGGCTGGAGCAGGCGATTTCTTCGCCCGATGTGGCCCCTGCGGGAATTTCGTAATGGCCGCCCAACGGGCAGACCGGAGCAGTATGGATGTATTTTTTTGGTCCAATCAGTTCCTGCAGCGATTTCGGAGCGTGATCATTCTCCAATTGATACTGGTCAAAAGCGGCGGCCAGCATGCGTTCATTATTCATGCAGGCTTTTTGCTGGGCCGACTGACGCACTTTCTGAAATGCGGGGATGGCCATGGCCGCCATCAAGCCGATGATGACTACCATGATCATGGCGCTTGCCACTCCGCCGCCGCTGCCGCCCAGGTTGCCACCGGGGATGAAGGCCGCGAGAACATAGGCGAGCGGATTGCGGTCGGGGCCTGCGACCCGCGCGCCAGTCTTCAACGACAGCAGATCGGTCACCCGGCGTGACAGGGTTGGGTAGGTTGAAGTCAATTCGTGCAGGGAAACAAAAAATCCGCGCTCTTCCGCATGCTGTCCAGCAAAGGACTCCGCATTCAGTTTGGGCCCGTGCTCGCGACCACCACAGAGGGTCATCATGGCGCGGACCGAACCGTCGACATCCTGGGCCGCAAATGCGCCGTAACGGTCGCACGAGGACTCCCACACCCGCCGGTAGGCCGGCCCGATCAGGGGGAAAAAGAGGCCCGGTCCGAGAAAGATGTGCTTCAGGATATGGCGGCTCTTGATGTGACCCAATTCGTGGCCGAGAATGAATTTCATCTCGGACGAGTCCGCGCCGAGCGCTTCGAGGAAGTCCGAATAGACCACCACAAAATTGCGGCCCGAAAAACGGACGGCAAATGCGTTGAGCAGCCCGCCGGCTTGCAGGACATAAAGTGCCGGCGGCTGCGCGACTCCGAGCTGCTGACACACTTCGCGGAAAGAAGCATGCAATTGCGGCAGCTGGCGCTCGTCGACCCGCACGGCTTCGGACCGCAGATGGGCGACGAGCAGGCCGTTGCCCAGCCAGAGGAAAAATGCAAAAAAAGCGGCGTAGAAGAGCCCGATGATACTGACGGCAATTGCGATCCAGAAAAGAATCGAGATCACCAACACAAGGGTGAAATAAGTGCCTTCCTTGTTCAGGGTGAGGTTTGCGAGGGTCAGCCCGGCAGGGGGCACAGGAGGATTGGCGGAGGTCATTTTAGGGTGGGGTGCGTGATTGCAAAACCGAGTCCGCGCCATGCTGGATGTTTTTCGCATTGCGACCACCTTCAAATCAACTGAGGTGTGGCATATGAGAGTCGCCTTCATCAGCGGGACGAGCATTGTGAACTCCACGCTTTTTGCGTCGTGGGACCTTCGCAAAATCGGGACGCAGTACGGCGAGGTTACGTACAAAACCAAGGGCGGCTTTGCGCTGATCAACCGCCACGGCTATGCCCTGCCCCTCCCGCCGCACTCCATCAACTACCGGGCCAACATTCAGGCGCTGGCAGATCTGGGTTACCAGGACATCGTGTCGCTCAACTCCGTCGGCTCGCTGAAGAAAGATCTTCCCCCGGGGACATTTGTGTCGTGCAGCGATTACGTGGGATTGCAGCAGGGGCCCGCGACTTTTTTCGACCAGGAGCTGAAAGGTGGCGCGCCTTTGATCGCCAATAATCTGATTCCCCGCCTGATCGCGCAGCTGGCGCCCGAGTTTGTCGTGCACCCGGGCAAGGTTTACGTGCAGATGCGCGGTCCGCGCTTCGAGACCAAGGCCGAGATCCAGATCGTGCGGCACTGGGGTGATGTGATTGGCATGACGGCCGCCCACGAGGCCGACCTTTGCACCGAGGCGGGTCTATCGTACAACAGCCTCGCCCTCATCGACAATTACGCCAACGGCCTCGAAGGTACGGAAATCGATTTTGCGAAGTTCAAGGATTTGGTGAAGGAGAATCAGGTCAGGGTGAACCGGCTTTTCTCGCGCATGCTGGAGATCCTCGGCTAGACTTGATCCTATGCGAATTGGAATCATTCTGCTCGTCCTGTGCTGGCCGTCGATCAGCACACTCGCGGCCACTCCGTTCGAGACCCCGCCGCTCGGGGCGGCGGTCGCCGCGACGAACAATGAAACGGATACACGCGACACGTTCCAGGGCAACTGCCTTGCAGTGATCAGCGGGGGCTACGACGCCCTGCTTTTGCGCGTGCATCTGATCCGGCAGGCGCGCACTTCCATCGCCATCCAGACTTTCATCTGGACGAATGATGAGTGCGGCCGGTTGTTGATGTACGAGCTCATTGAAGCGGCGCGCCGGGGCGTCAAGGTCCGCATCATTGCCGACCATCTGGTTTCCGCGCAGGATCCGGAGACGGCGGCTTTCCTGGCCACGGTGCATCCCAATCTTGAGGTCAAGCACTACCGCCCGGCGATGTCGCGGATGAAGCCGTCGTTTTTCCACACGATGCTGGCCACGCTGCAGTCGTTCCACGGGGTGAACCAGCGGATGCACAACAAGGTCATGATTTTCGATGATGCGATTCTTGTCACGGGCGGACGCAACATCGAGAACACCTACTACGATCATTCGACGGAGCTGAATTTCCGCGACCGCGA
>JANYDX010000410.1 GCA_025363395.1 Verrucomicrobiota bacterium | reverse complement strand
GAAGATGGCGGTGCAGGCCCCGATCCCCAGGGCGAGGGTAATCACAACTGTAGCGGTGAAGCCGGGAGACTTCAAAAGCTGGCGAAAAGCGTAGCGGATGTCGGTGAGCATGGCGGGGAAAAGCTGAAAGACTGAAGAGGGAAAGACGGAGGGAGGGATTGAGTAGCGGGTTGTGAGGAGGGGTTAGACCGAGGTGGCGTTGGATTAGGGGGTGGGTTTGTAATTTTGCTATGGGCTACTCACTACAGGCTGCGCAGGACGCGGAAGGTTGGAGGGGTCGGGGTGCCATGTTGGGGATGCGGTTTGATGTTTTATTCTGAACGCAGCGCGACCATTGGGTCGACCTTGGTGGCGCGGCGGGCGGGGAGAAAGCAGGCGAGCGCGGAAACGAACAGGAACAAAAGTGTTATCGCACCTAAGACGAATGGATCGAGTGGTCCAACGCCGTAGAGCTGACTGCGAAGTAACGAAGTTCCGGCCATCGCGCCGCCCAGGCCTAGCACCAAACCGGCGGCGACGAGGACGAAACCCTGTCGGAGAATGAGGCGCAGGATGTCTGCGATCTGTGCGCCCAGAGCGAGGCGCAGGCCAATTTCACGCGTGCGAAGGCTGACCGAATAGGCCAGCACCCCGTAGAGTCCGAGCGCGACGAGCGCGAGTGTCAGGACCCCGAAGGCGTTCAACAGCGTGGTCGCGAGCCGCTGGAACGCGAGGGAACTGGAGACCTGCTGCTCCAGCGTGCGGACTTGGAAAACAGGGACGTTGGCATCGAGCGACTTTACCAACGCGCGCAGCATGGCGATGGTGCCAGCGGGTTCGATGCCGGTGCGCACGGCGAGCGTAAGTCCGAGCCCTGCCTGCTGGGTGAACGGGCAGAACAGGATGCGTTGCGGAGCAGTCCCCAAGCTGTGGGCGCGCACGCCGCGCACGATGCCGACGATCTCGACCGGCACGGTTTTACCTGCGGAATCCGGGAGATAAACATGCCAGCCGACGGACATTTGACCGCCGCGATACTTTTGTACAAAGGCTTCGTCAACGATCGCGACGCGCGCACTGGCGGCGGTATCGGCAGGACTAAAATCTCGACCGCTCAGCAGACGGATGCCGAGCGTACGGAAATAATCCGGGAAGATCATATTGACGTCACACCAGGGATGTTCGCCGGGTGGCGGTTCGAAACCCTCCACTTGAGAAAAGCCCCAGCCCGGGGCCCGTCCGCTCAAAGGTGTTACCGCCGAAAGGCTCGCGGCCTCGACCCCCGGCAGCGCCCGTGCGCGCTCGAGGAGGCGGTCGTAAAACCCGGTGGCTTGGGTCGCCTTGTAATTGTTCAAACCCAGGTCGATGGAAAGCACCACCACCCGCGAAGGTTCAAAGCCCGGGTCGACCTCTTGCAGATTGTTCAACGTGCGAGTGAACAACCCTGCGCTGATCAGCACGATCAGGGACAGGGCAACTTGCACCACCACGAGCGAGCTGCGGAAGGTCCGGCGCCAACCGTGGGCTTCGGTGGCGGCGCCCGCCTTGAGCTCTGCGACGGGTTGGGTGCGGCTGGCCTGCCAGGCGGGCGCGAGCCCAAAAGCAATTCCGGTGATGACTGAGACTACGCTCGTAAACGCCAGCAACCGGAGATTAATTTCGCCGGCGAGTTCAAAGGGTTGGTTGGGCAGCTGGAATTGCTGCACGAGTGCCGTCAGCCAAGTGGCCACCAAGACGCCGAGCGCGCCGCCGAGCAGAGAGAGCAGAACGCTTTCGGTGAGCAATCCGGTCAGCAAACGGGTGCGGCTGGCGCCGAGGGCAATGCGCACGGCGAACTCGCGGGCGCGGCCTGAAGCTCGGGCGAGCTGGAGATTGGCGAGGTTGGCGCACGCGATGAGCAGGACGAGACCGGAGATCGCGAGCAACAAGTGCAACGGTCGCCGGGCGTTGCCGACTTCGTCCAGGATACCTTGGGCGCCGGGGAGCAGGGCAAGCCGCTCCGGCGTATTGTCGGGGGTGATGGCATGGACTTGTGCGGTCAGCGCCTGCATCGCGACCTGCGCCTGCTCAAGCGTCACGCCAGCGTTGAGCCGGCCGACGATGTTGTGCCACGTGTAATAGCGGGAGTGCAGCGGATGTTCACGGCCCGGACGTTCATCCGTAAGCTGGCCATACACGGTGATCGGCACGTAAAGAGCCGGGGTCTGCCCTCGGGTCGTGCCGGTAAATTCGCGCGGTGCGACACCAATGACGGTGAATCCGTGACCGTTGAGCATGACGGTTTGCCCGATCACGTGCGGATCGGCACCAAATTGAGTCTGCCACAAAGCGTGCCCGAGAACGACGACTGCTGCGTCGTCGATGGCGACACCCTCGTTGGGCGCGAAAGTCCGGCCGAGTGCGGGCTCGACCTGGAGCATGGAGAAATAATTTCCGGAAACCAAAAGCGCTTGCCGGCGTTCAGTGCCGGAATTCGTGCCGACGCCAACGGGCATCAAGGCGGTTGCGCTGAGATTTTCGAACACGGTATTGCCGCGTTGATAGTCACCGAAAAGCGGATAGTTAAAGTCCGAGGGAAAGTAACGACCATCGGCGCTTACTCCGGCTAAGACAGCCAGCCGCTCCGGATCCGGGACGGGGAGCGGCCGGTAGAGCAGCCGGTCCATGATGCTAAATAATGCGGCGTTGGCCCCGATGCCCAGCGCGAGCGTCAACAATGCGACGACGGTGAAGCCCGGTGATTTGGCGAGCTGGCGAAAAGCGTGGCGGAGATCGGAGAGCATGGGCGGGGAAGGCTGAAGGGGAAAGACGGAGGCAAGGATTGAGTGGCGGGTAGTGAAGAGGTGGCAGATGGCGGTAAATGAAATTGGTGGTTTCTTATGCTGGCTACGCGCTCCCAATGCTCGCTACTGGTTTGCTATTTCACGCGCAGGGTTTCCTTCGGAGTCTCGGCGTGCGGTGAATTTTCATTTGCCCTTAGGTGTCGTGAAGATCCCGACGTCCAGGCCGTAGCCGGCAGAGTCGGAGGCTGGGTTTAGGTATTTCCGGGGGAGCTTTTCGTCGGTCTTGTCGATCAGTTTCACCGTGGCGGATTTGACGATGTTGGTCTCGGTGAAGCGGTGGTTGCTGTCGGCGGGTGTTGGGATCAGTCCAGTCCGGGTGTAAAACCCCGTGTAGAAATCATTGCCGGTGATCAGGCAGTCGGAAAACGGATAGGCCGGGGTGGAATTCTCGGGCCGTACCCAGAAGTAATGGCAGCCGGTCACGATATTGTGGGTGAAGGTAAATTCGGAATCAACCGGGCCCATCCATATGGCGCTTTCGTTGGCACCATACATGAGGGTGTGGGTGATTGAGAAGCCACCGATGTTTTCGAAGAGCAGGATGGCGTTGCGGCAGTTATAGAAAATGCAGTGGTCGATCACGGTGTCCCGCCCGTGGGCCCAGATACCACCTTGGATCGGGACGGAGTTTTTCTCGGAAATGAAATAGCACTGGGAAACTTCCAAGCCGCGGAGCGACTTGTCCTCCTTGGTAATGGGATAGTAGAAGGTGACGGCGGGATGCGGATTACCGAGGAACTTGAGTCCGCGAAAACCCACCTGGTTAGCCGCCACCAGAAAGCCGGTGGAGTGAGGAAACTGGTTGGTCGAATTGTTGGGGGAAACGGATTCGATCACCGGCATTTTTTCGGGAGCCCACTGTGGGTCGTCAGGCATGACCATTGCCTCGATGATGAACCTAGCGTCAGGTGTGCCGGTTCTGACGGGATTAATCATTACCTTGTCGGAGAGGGCATAAATACCGGGAGCTAGTTTGATCGAGATCGGGCCGGTGCCAGTCAGCGCATTGGCCACGTTGACGGCCTTGGTCACGGTGGCGAATGGTTGAGCCATGCTCCCGCTCTTGTCATCGCCGCCCTTCAGCGGATCGACGTAGAACTCTTCGGCGCGCCCGTGGGTTGCGAGCACAGCGAGGAGGGAAGATAATACTACGAGGGGTTTGAGGAATTGAATCTTAAACATCGTTGAGTTTGGTTGGTTTTAATTTAATCCGCGCGCAGTGCCACCAGGGGATCTACTTTGGCTGCCGTTTTGGCGGGAAGCAGCACCGCGACCAAAGCCGCCAGAGCGAGCACGCTGGTGGCGACCAGATAACTCCACGGATCGGTGGTGCCGATTTCATAGAGGATCGAGGAGATCAAACGCGCACCAGCGAACGCGCCAGTCAGTCCGAACAGCGCGCCCCACGCGACGAGGCGGAAACCGTCGCCGAGCATCAAGCGTAAAATATCACGAGTACTCGCGCCGATCGCAATGCGGATGCCGATCTCCTGCGTGCGTTGTTGCACCCCGAAGGAAATGACTCCGTAGGTGCCAAGCGCGGCGAGCAGAAGAGCCACTCCGGCAAATCCGGTCAGCAAGCCGGTGGTCAGTCGCTCGCGGGCTAGGCTGTCATGGCGAAATTCATCCATCCTGGTGATGCGAAATACCGGCACGGAAGGATCGATTTCCTTCACGAGGCGGCGAATCGCCCCCGCCAGCGGGGCGGCTTCGACCTGCGCTCCGTCCCCGCCCGCGTCGGGCGCCAGGCGGACCACCATTTGCATTGGACCATAAATAAACCGGTGCATTGACCAATAAAAGGTCGGTGCCGGCGGGGTGCCGATGCGCGCGTTACGCACATCGCCCACCACGCCGATCACATTCAGCCGTTGGCCGTTCGCTGACTTATTGGCGATCTGGCGTCCGACCGGATCGTCGTTGCCGAAAAGCATTTTCGCCAGTGAGGCGGAGAGCACGGCCGACCGCCGCGCTTCATTCGGCGACAGACCGGCAAAGGTGCGGCCGCGCGCCAGCGGGATTTGCATGGCGTCGAAGTAACCGCTGTCAACGAGGCGCCAGCTCGATTGGACCGATTCGCCCGGGGGCAACGCGGCCGGGCCGACCGGAAAAACGTTGTTGCTGGTGTTGCCGTCGGCCAGCGGAAGGCTGCTGATGAGGCCCACTCCCGCCACCCCCGGCAATTCACCAAGTCGCGCAGTCACGCGTTCATAAAAGGGAACAGCGTTTTCATTGTCTTTCGGGTGCATCGAAACCGTGAGTACATTTTGTGTGGCAAAGCCGGGATTCACGTGCAGGAGACGCGAGAAACTGCGGATGAGCATCGCCGCACCCACGAGGAGCGCGAGTGACACGGCCAACTGGGCGATGACCATCGCATTGCGCAACCGCGAGCGATGACCGGAGCGAGGCGCGCGAACTTTGAGCGCTTCCTGGGGGCGCACCTGCGACGACTTGAGCGCCGGCCCGAGTCCCGAAATGACGCCGACGAGCAGGGTAAATCCGCATACGATCGCCAGCACGCGGAGATCCACGGAAATTTCCGCGGCCCGCGGCAGGTGGGCCGAATGGAGTGTGTCCACCGCCCAAAGCGAGAAAAGCACGCCGAGTGCAGCTCCCGCGATCGTGAGGACAAGAGTCTCCGACAAAAGCTGACGGATCACCCGTCCGCGACCAGCGCCCAGCGCGGTGCGTATGGCCACTTCGTGGGCCCGGGATGAAGCCCGGACGAGAAGCAAATTGGAAAAATTCGCGCATGCAATCAGCAGCAGAAGGCCGACGGCGCCGAGGAGGGCGAAGAGTCCGTGGCGGACTTCCGGCCCGACGATATCATGGGCGAGCGGGACAAGCTGGGTACTCCAGCCACGGTCCTCGTCAGGATGTTCGATCCAGATTTGGTTGCCGATGGTTTTCAATTCGGCGTCCGCCTGCTCCAGACTTACGCCGCGTTTCAACCGGCCATATACCTCCAGTTCGCGATTCATCCGGCGTTCAGCGGCGGGTTCTGCGCCCATCGGAATCGCAATCTCCCATTCCGCAGGATATCTCGTTCCCGCGGCCATGACCCCGACAATGGGATATTTGACGCCATTGAGCAGGAGCGTTTGGTCGAGGAGGTTCTTTGAGACGCTGCCGAAATGGCGCCCGGCAAACTCAGCACTGACGATCGCAACCTGATTATGACCGGGCTGGTCTTCCTCTTTGAGAAAACCACGCCCGAGCATGGGCGCCAGGCCGAGGGTTGGGAAAAAATTAGCTGACACGGAGCGCACGTTCACAAATTCTGGAGCCGCTCCGCCGGTAAGGTTCATCGCGCTGCCGCGGACCGCGGCTAGCGATTCCCAACTGCGGCTGCGGGCCTGCCAGTCCAAATAATTCGGCACCGACGCCGAGAAAAATGGAACGTTGCGAGGGAGATTGGTTTCGTAAACCACGGCAATGCGGTCCGCTTCCGGCAGCGGAAGCGGCCTCAACACCAGCGCATTTACCACGGAGAACATGGCCGTGGCCGCGCCAATGCCGATGGCGACGATCAACAATGCGACCACGGCGAAGCCGGGAGTTTTGCTCAATGAGCGAAGGGCGAAACGGAGATCGGTGATCATAGGGAGAGGCGTGAGACGGTTCCGAAAGGGTTATTTCTCACGCGGAGTGATTTTCAAATTGGCGAAGGCGCCCGGGTAGCCCCAGAAACCGACGAGCCCACTGTGGTTGCCCAGTTTGAGGTCCTTGACGACGAGCACGGGATCTTTGCCGTCATTAACGAAGACCTGCACCGTGGTGCCGTCGATCTCCAGGCGCGCGTGAAACCAGACATTGTTGGCGATGTTGGCTCCGGCTTCATACAAGCCGGGAAAATGTTCACGCAAGTTCGGCCAGTCGTA
>JANYDX010000380.1 GCA_025363395.1 Verrucomicrobiota bacterium | reverse complement strand
GCTTTCCAGCCTCGGGGCTGCGAACAAGCCCGACCTTACCGATTTTTGGTTCCAAGCAGGTGGCACAGCTACCCCCACTTACTACCTCGATGACGTTCGCTTAGAGCTCGCTCCACCTCCCGCGGTCGTGAACGTGACCGTTGATGCGAAACTAAAGATCCGCACCGTGGATGCCCGCATCTTTGGTTTGAACACGGCCATCTGGGACGGCTCTTTCAATACCGTCACCACCGCCGACCTGCTTAACGAGGTCGACAATCAGGCGCTCCGCTTTCCGGGCGGCTCGGCCTCCGATGTTTATCACTGGAAGACCAACATGAGCGATGGCCAGACCTTCCAATGGGCCACCAACTTCGACGCCTTCGCCCATATCGCGACCGCCACCCAAGCGCAGGTTTTCATCACCGCGAACTACGGTACGGGCACACCCGAAGAAGCAGCCGCGTGGGTTCACTACTCGAACAAAGAGAAGAAATACGGCTTCAAGTACTGGGAAATCGGCAACGAAAACTACGGCACCTGGGAAGCGGACAAAAATACCCGCCCCAATGACCCGGTGACTTATGCGACCCGCTTCGTTGAGTTCTCCAAGCAGATGAAAGCGGTTGATCGTTCCATCAAGATCGGTGCCGTCCTCGTCGCTGACGAAGAGAGCAACGCCAACTATAAGGATGAGACCGTGACCAATCCCCGCACCGGCCTGACCCACAATGGCTGGAGTGCGGTGATGCTCGCGACGTTCAAGAAACTGGGCTTCACCCCGGATTTTGTGATCTATCATCGCTATGAGCAGGGGCCGGGCGGCGAGAACGACGCCTTCCTCCTGGGTTCCAGCAAGACTTGGGGAAAAGACGCCGCCAGTATTCGCCAGATGTTGAATGATTATCTCGGCGACAGCGCCAAGAAAGTTGAAATCGACTGCACCGAGAACAACTCCGTTTACGGCAATCCCGGCAAACAGACCACCAGCTTGGTCAACGGCTTGTTCATGGCGGACAGCCTCGGCAATATCATGAAGACGGAGTTCAACTCCTTTTTCTGGTGGGACCTGCGGAACGGCCAGGAAAGTGGCAACAACAACGCCTCCTCCCTGTACGGCTGGCGCCGCTATGGCGATTACGGTATCGTTGACTATGCCACCCCCGCCGGTCCAGCCGACCGCTACCCGACGTTCTACGTCTACAAATTGCTGAAACACTATGCCCGTGGTGGGGAAAAAGTAGTCACCGCGGCGAGCGACTACAACGGGCTCGGCGTCTATGCTGTGCGCGACCTTCAAGCACGGACGTTGAATCTGCTCCTCATCAACAAGCATCCCACGGCGGCGTTGAATGTGAACGTGATCGTCAGCGGCTTCAAGGTCGACCATCCCGCGCAAGTCCTTAGTTACGGCATTCCGCAGGATGAAGCCGCTCGCACTGGCGTCGGTTCAGCCGATGTTGCCACGTCCACGGTCATGCTGGCGGGCAATACCTTCACGTTTAGCCCCGGACCTTATTCCGCCACGGTGATTAGAATTAGCAAACCGAAGGGCGAAAGTAATGATGACTCGGGCAACTAACTCCTAAGTTTTGATTCCACTCTCACGGCCGCCGAATTTTCGGCGGCCGTTTTTTTGCTGGCATTAAACGGGGAAGGCACGTTTTAAGGGAAAACCTGGATCAACCATCACCAAAGCCTTTCCGTGAATGCACATGAGCCACGGGCGCCGGACCTCGTGGCGTTCCATTCCGGATCTCGACATTAGTCGCGATTCAGATGAACTTGCTTCAACCCCAAGCAGGAGACACTCACGATGAAAAGACCCACTGCGGCTTCTGGTGACAGCTACGTCAGCAAAATGGTGGTGTACATTC
This sequence comes from Verrucomicrobiota bacterium, assembly GCA_025363395.1. Classification (GTDB taxonomy): domain Bacteria; phylum Verrucomicrobiota; class Verrucomicrobiia; order Opitutales; family Opitutaceae; genus Lacunisphaera. The sequence goes on along the minus strand of JANYDX010000380.1, from coordinate 1,283 downwards.
CCACCGAGATCATCGCCGGTTACGTGGCGGTCTCCGGTTTCATCAAAGGCCTGCCGCCCAAGCAGCAGTTCCTCTGGTTTTGCATCGTGGCCGGAGCAATGCTCCTGCTGACCCCGGTCTACTTGTATTCAGCCACCGCCCGGCCCGGGAGAAAAAAATCGCTCTCGCATCCGCTCACTGGCGCGCTCGCGTTTGCCGCCTGGGTGTTCGCGACGGGCGGTCCGTTCGAACGGTTTCAAATGACGCCCGACGGAAGCTCGGGTTGGTACAGCCGGACAATTGGCTCGATCGTCCTGATCCTCGTGTGTCTCGCCCTGCCTTTGATTGAACAGACCTTGTCGACCGCGAAACCAAGCGCCGGGGCGCCGAGTGCGTGAAAACTAGCGATCCGCTGGGTGAGGTACTCTCAAGCGAGTGTTCAAATAATCTGAAGACACGCCGTGTTTGATTCAATTGAGATGCACCTCGATGGCTGCGCCCTGATAGCGGATGGTTTGGTCCGGTTTGGGATCAAATGAGAAGCCCACGGGCTTTTTACCGCTGATCACCACGACGTGGAAAGTGCGTTCGGTCAGCATGCCGGGGAAGGAGCCGGCGCGAGCGCCCACGGTGAGGATCCGGGTGGCTTCGTTCCAACGGATCGGAATTGTGGAAAAAACCTTCCGCTCGTAGCCGTACGTGAGGCCGTCGTCTTCGTAGAGATCGAATTTTCCATCGGCTCCGGTGTACACAAGAAGTGTGATCGGATCGGCGGGTTTTTCCTGCGTGTATTGCAGCTCAGGCCCGAGCGGGATGATGGAACCGGCCCTGACGAAGAGAGGCATCGAGTCAAATGGGGCGGCGGATTCAATCGTCTGACCGCTTTGATAGGTGGCTCCCGTCCAGAAATCGAACCACGTCTCCGTGCCGGGCAGATAAACACTGCGCGTGCGGGCCTGGTAGGTCGTCACAGGATTCACCAGCAGGGCGGGTCCAAACAAATACTGGTCGCTGATATCGCGCGCCATCATGTCATCCGGGAAATCCATCACAAGCGCACGCATCATGGTGCCGTGGCTCTGGGTGATCCGGCCCGCTTCCGAATAAATGTAGGGCAGGAGGCGGTAGCGGAGCCGGTCAAACTTCAGCTGCGTCTGGTACGCGTTACTCGTTTCGCCACCGAGCTCCCACATTTCGCGATACGGGAACTGCCCGTGCGCGCGGAGAATGGGTACGAAGGTGGCGAATTGGAACCAGCGGGTGTTGAGCTCGCGCCATTCCTCAACCCCGGCGGGATCGGCGTT
>JANYDX010000360.1 GCA_025363395.1 Verrucomicrobiota bacterium | reverse complement strand
TGTCCTCGGAAGCGGCCCATCGCCTGCTCACAAGAATGGACCTCTACTTTCCGCCATCCGCGCTTCCGCTGGGTCGCACTTCGGACCTGAAACTATTCTCTTTTTTCACTTAGAAGTAAAGGCGAAATCCGAAGAGAAGGAAAAGGAACCAAGTGATAATGATGATCACGCCAATGCTCCTTAGCCAGTAGAGTTGCTTAGCTGCCACGCCTAACTCGTCACTTTCTTCCGTCCATCCATAAGCCTTGATAAACGAGTCGATATCACCTGCAGCACCCCCTTCGCTTTTAATTGTGGCATCTGCGCGAATAAGCCCCTGCTTGATTAAAGATTGAATCTGGCGGAGCAGGAACGGCCCTTCGGTTGCGCCATCTTGGGTGTAGTAGAAGCGCTCTAGTTTATTTGCCATTTTTGTGTTTAGTTCTGCCCAACGTCACCGATGAGACACGCGCGGGCGAGCGTGGAGTGAGCCCTTTTGAACTACGGGAGATGCTGAGCGGAGATGGAGCATACGATTTAGGTCACATCCCGCGCGTTGTTCTCTGGCGGTTTGGTTGGGCCCTTTCTTCATCTTCCGAGAGCGGTGAGAATATGATCGGCGGCAATTGGTGCGCCGAAGAGGAGCGCTACGCCGAGAATCGATACCACACCGAGCATCACACCCTTTCTGATGCCACACTGCAGCAGCTCGCTTTCGCTCAACTGGGAATGCGCTGCAACGAAACTGAGCGCTCCCTTCTTCTCTTCTCGACCCATGTAAGCCGCGAAGGCAATCGCCGCCATAGAGCCAAATATCGCAGCAAGTAAACCGGTGCCAAGGCCAGCTCGGTAGTGCCATGCGGCAATGAGCACGACTACGACCCAACTTGTCGCTAGCGGGGCCCATACTCCGAAATAAAACTTCAAGTGTCTCTGCAGCATGTTTTGCCCAACGTTACCGCTCAGCCGACGACCGGCGAGCGCAAACAAAACCCTTCTGAACTGAAACTGAATCTTGAGCGTAGAGCGCAATGAGCGAATTAGTCCGCATGAAGGTCGTTGGCTGTGGTGGTCTGGTTGGGCTTTCTGCTCTTTTGCTTGAGGACGTATGTCGCCACTTCTACTCGGAACATCAATCGACCACAGTATTCACAAACTTGTGTCGCACCATCGACGATGAACTGCCGAGATCCACACTTCTTGCTGCAGACAGCGAAAGCCACGGGCAGCTCACGGGGAAACTCAATCTTTCCGGGCTGTTGATACTGCCGAAGCGAATACGCCTTCGCTTTGAATTTCTTTATGGGCGCCACGTTGAATTTATTCGCCCAACAGTATATTCAAATCAACTCAGTTGATGTTTTCACTCTTTGTAAAATTTGTCCGATTCAGGCTCTAAACCGTTTAAGTGCAATGTTTCATTTCCCCGGGTTGATGTTTTGTCCGTTGATTTTTACGCGTCGAAAGATCAACTCGTTTTTACACGGGCCAGATCGTGCATGAATACTAAACAGCGGGTTTCGTTTCCCGATTTGAAGGCCGTGTTGGCCTAGGAGGCGTTTTCTTTTCCGCGATAGTCTTGGCGGCGGCGGAATGCCCCGATGGTTTCAGGAATCGCGGCGTAAAGTCTGTCTCCGACAAAGAGGACTTCTTCGCGGGAAATATTATGTCCGTTTCCGGTGGATCCTTTCGCTGGGCTCGGGACGGCAGTCCATTTTGGCTGCCCAGGTTAGGGCTATTCCCTCAGGAGGGAATAAAGTTCCCGTGCAAAAAATATTTTCCGGCATATTTTTCTGCAATGGCACTGACCGGGATAGAACCTGTCGGTTGCTCCATGAAGACGGCACACGCATTCATGTTTTTCTCGGTCGGGCTGTTTATGTATTTCAGCCCTGCCTTTTGGCCGGAGCAGTTTGTCTGCAATTTAAGTTGCTCCAACACCAGTGAGTGGTGGTTGTTGGTGATGGGGATGATCCAGATGGCCATGGGCGCCTGGGTGGCGGGCATCAATGAAGTGCCGCGGCTGGGACGCTACCTGGCGAATTTGGAGCCGGTGGCCTTCGATTTCAAGCTGTCGGATGCCGGCTCGACCTTATCCGAATCCTTTTATGCCGGCTTGAAAGAGGTGGATGAAATCAGCCTGGCCCTGAGCTTGCAGAGGCAATTGCGCCGGGCGAACGGCTAGAGCATATTAAGTAAAACCATGGCCGCTGATTCCGGATGTAGGGCCGGTGCTTGCGCCGGCCTAAACGCCCACACCGAGATACAAGTTCCCAAGCTAGGCCTTCGCAAGCAAAGGCCCTACACAGACCAGCGGCTACAATTTTAACGAAACGCTTTGAAGTTTTAATTTCGTGTCATGCTTGTGTTTCGTGGGCACCCTCTGCACGGCGGCTTAAAAATAAGCCGCCTTTCCTTTAAACGGCCGGCAGGCGTGTCTTGATCTCGGACTGACGAGCGGACAGAAATGGGGTACATGATGCCCCCGCGCCCGACTATCCTGGTGGTGGAAGATGAAGCCGCCATCGCCGAGACCATTGTCTATGCGCTGCAAACGGAAGGTTTTGTCCCGGTGTGGAAAACCACGGGACGCGATGCCCTGGCGGCCATGGCGGAACACCCCGTCGCCCTCGTGGTGCTCGACGTGGGCCTGCCGGACATGAGCGGTTTCGATGTCTGCCGCGAACTTCAGCGCACCAGCCGTGTCCCGGTGATTTTTCTCACGGCCCGCAGCGGCGAGGTGGACAAGATTGTCGGACTCGAACTCGGTGCCGACGACTATGTCGCCAAGCCCTTCAGTCCACGCGAACTGACAGCGCGCGTGCGTGCCGTGCTCCGGCGTTCGCGTGAAGAGGTGCCGCTGGCCGCGGTGGTGCCGTCCGTCGTTGCGCCGCCGGTTGGGATCTGGCAGCACGACCCGGGACGTTGCCGGATCAGCTACCGCGGGCGGACGCTCGACCTGACGCGCAATGAATACCGGTTGCTCAGTGCGTTGATCGCGTCGCCGGGGCAGGTGTTCAACCGGGATCAGTTGATGACGGCGGCGTGGGAAGATCCCGGTGCCGCGCTCGATCGCACGGTCGATGCGCATATCAAGACCCTGCGGGCCAAACTCCGGGAGGCGGCGCCCGAAAACGATCCCATCACGACCCATCGCGGACTGGGTTATTCCTTGCGGGAGGAAGCGTGAGTCTGCGTCTCCGTCTGCTGCTCGTGGTGCTGGGCATCTACTGCGCCGGCGGATATTTTATCACGAGCTGGACGCTCGACCAGGTCCGGCCGCGTTACCTCGAGTCCATGGAGGAATCGTTGGTGGACACTTCCGTGCTGCTGGCGTCGGTGGCGGAGGCGCAACTTAAGGACGATGTGCCCGACGCCGACAGTCTCCGTCGCGTGTTCGCCGCGGCCCGCAGCCGGCAGTTCGAGGCGCAGATTTATACGTTGAGGAAAACCTCGCTCGATTTGCAGGTGTATGTGACCGATGCCGCCGGCGTGGTGGTGTTCGATTCGGCCGACGGGGCGACGGGAAAAGATTTTTCCCGATGGAACGATGTCGCCCGGACCCTGGAAGGCCGGTACGGCGCGCGCGCCACTTATGAGCGGCGCGGCGACCCCGACTCGCTAATTTTTTATGTCGCGGCGCCCATCCGGCGCGGCGGGCGGATCGTCGGCGTGCTCTCCGTGGGCAAGCCCACGCGTGCGATCAACGAACTCGTCGCGGCCGCCCGGAGAAAAATCACGGTGGGCGCGGCGGTCGGCGGACTGGCGCTGCTCGTGGTGCTGCTGGCGGTGTTGTCGTGGGCGATTGCCCCGCTGGAGCGACTGACGGCTTACGCGCGGGCCGTGCGCGATGGCAAGCCGGCCCAGGTGCCTGTGCTGCCCGGACGGACGTTGCAGGAACTCGGCACCGCTTTTGAGGAAATGCGCGACACCCTGGAAGGCCGGCAGCACGTCGAGCGTTACACGCAGGCGCTCACGCATGAGGTGAAGGCGCCGCTCGCGGCCATCCGGGGTGCCGCCGAATTGCTCGGCGAAGACATGCCCGAGGAGCAGCGCCGGAAATTTCTTGGCAACATTCGCGGTGAGGCTGCGCGGATCCAGCAAATCGTGGAGCGTTTGCTGGAGTTGTCCTCGCTGGAGGCGCGCAAGACTCTGCGGCAGACGGAAGCGATCGAAACCGCGGGGCTGGTCGCCGAGGCGGTCGCGGTGATGAGTCCTGCCTATGCCGGCGCCCGGGTGACGCTCACGACGAGCGAGAGTGCGGCCACGTTGCGCGGTGAGCGCGTGCTTCTGCGCGAAGCCTTGGTCAATTTGTTGCAGAACGCTTTGGATTTTTCGCCGTCGGGCGGAGCCGTCTCACTGAGTGCAACCGTGGAAAATGGGCGCGTGATTTTTGCGGTGGAGGATGGCGGTCCGGGGGTGCCAGACTATGCGCTGCCGCGGGTGTTTGAGCGGTTTTATTCGCTGCCTCGGCCGGGCACCGCGCGCAAGAGTACTGGACTCGGGCTCGCCCTGGTGCGGGAAATAGCGCATCTGCACAGCGGCGACGCTGCTCTGGCCAACCGCCTGGAAGGCGGCGCGCGCGCGACTCTGTGGG
>JANYDX010000347.1 GCA_025363395.1 Verrucomicrobiota bacterium | reverse complement strand
GCCGCCTGCGCCTCGGTCAGGGTGATCAACTGGTCAAACATCGCCGGCAGCGCCTTGAGTCGCGCCAGGTAGGCGCGGGCATCGGCCACCTCGTCCACCTGATGGTAGTTGATCAGAAAAGCCGGTGCATCGATGTGCAGGCCGGCCAACTGCGTAAACTGGTAGGCGTGGTTGCGCCATTTCCAGCCCTCGATGGCAAGTTCGGCCTGCGTGACAAAGAGCCGGTAGCTCATCTGCGCCTGCTCATCGAGCAAATCGAAGTCGATGGTGCGCTTCAATTCCGAGAGCTGTTCCACCGTGAGGACAAAATCCTCCAGCCGCCGCTTCTCCGAAAAGTCGTCCCATTTGTCGTGGTCTTTTTTGATTCCGAGATAGCCTTGCGTGATCGGGCTGCGGGCGGTGCTTTCGTCGAAAACGCGGTCGAAAAACGCGTTGGCCTTGGCGGATTCGGTGGCAAGGCGCCCGGCTTTTTCCGGAGCGATCATGGTTTCCTTGGTGGTGGCTGAGATAGCTTGAAGATTGCCGGCGACGGCGGCCATGAGGGCCGCGCCGGCGAAAAGCAGGCGGTGTTTCATTTGCCTCCGAGTCTGTCGGACAGTTTGCCGCGGGCAAGCCTGCCTCATTGATCGGCCCGGACTAAAGATCCCCGGAGCAAGTTTGCCCGCTTGAGGCGGGCTCGGGGCATTTGATCAAACCAACCAGGGCTTCGCTTTTTTTGTAGGAGCCTGCTCGCAGGCGATTCGGAACGCCCCCGCCAACGAACCAAACACGGAATCGCCTGCAAGCAGGCTCCTACATTTCGACCAAGCCTGGGCAAGGGCCCGCCTGACGCGGGCTCGGGGGTATGGGACCCAAAGGAAATCAGGCGCGGCCGGCCCGACCCATTCAATCGTAGCGCAGGCCCACGCCAGCCAGCCACGCATCGAGCATTCGCGCACTGCCCAGGGTGTCGGCCCAGGAAACCTGCGCCACCTCGCGGGCTCCGCGGGCGAGCGCCTCGGCCACCGCGTCCGCCTCGTAGGCGTAAAGCCCCACCCCGGGACTCGCGATGACGATCTCCTCCGGCGCCATTTCCTTCCGGTGCAAAATAATTTTCTCGGTCCCGCCGAGCAGGCCTGGCGTGAATGGATTCAGCACGTCGATCCAGCCCTTGGTTCCGTGGATCTGCACGGAGTTGTCATTGATGACCGTCGCCCCGCAGGAGAGCTCGGCGAGGATGTCGCCGGGAAATTTCGCCACGGCAGTCGAGAAATCATCGGTGCCGGCCACCGGGTGCAAGCGGCCCGTGCCATGAAATTCGACCGGCTCGGCAAAAGGCCTTCCCTGCGCCGCCCCGGCAATGAGCCGGGAATACGAGACCGGGTAGCAGCCGAGATCGAGGATCGTGCCGCCCCCGAGCGATTTCTTGAACATGCGGTGCTCGGGATCGAAGTTCATCATGATGTTGAACGACGCCCGGATCAGGCGCACGTCACCGATCACCCCGCTACGCACGAGCTCCACCACTTTGAGGGTTTGCGGGTGGAAGCGATACATGTAGGCCTCCATTAAGAGCACGTTGTTTTGCTTCGCCGCGGTGATGACGCGCTCAGTGTCGGCCAGACGCAGCGTCAGTGGTTTTTCGCAGAGGATGTGCTTGCCCCCCTCGGCCGCCTTGATCGCGAGGTCGGCGTGCCAGGGATGCGGCGTGCCGATGTAGACGGCCTGCACTTCCGGATCAGCCAGCACCGCCTCATAACTGCCGTGGGCGCGGGCGCCGCCAAAATCCGCGGCAAATTTCTCCGCGTCGGCGAGCTTCCGGGCGCCGACGGCAGCAAAGCGGCCGGTGCGGGACTGAAGGAGATCGGTGACGAATTTTCGTGCGATCCAGCCCGTGGTGATGATGCCCCAGTTAAGTTTTACAGCCATCGGGTGAGTAAGGAGATTTTTTGCGCGCGAGAAAGATCAATGTGTCCACTGGTTGCGGGCGTCGTCGACCATCTGTTGCAACACCGGAAAACGGATCTCCCCATAGTTGAAAGCGACGCGTAGCTGGCCGTCGCGATAAATCCACGTGGAAGGCAGCCAGGTCAGCGGCAATCCGAGAAATAAATTCAACCGGTCGGCCGCGCGCGCGGAGGCATTCGGGTGTGTAAGCAAACGCAGATTCGGCTGCGATCCGAGGCCGGCCGCCGCCAGCAACGTTCGAGGATTTTCTCCCTTGTGCCAGACGTTGAGGAACACCACCTGCACGGCAGGATTCGCCCCGATGAATTTCGCCCAGCCCTCGGGCGTCATTTCCGTCCGGCAGTTGGGGCACCACGGCGCCCAGAAATGAATCACCGTCACTTGCGGTCCGGCGACGAGTGCCGCCACGTTCCTTTCAACCAGATCCGCCGGCGCGTCCACCGCACGGACCAACCCGGCCGCCACCAATGCCACCAGCCAGAGGAATTGCTTCATGGAAACAGGCTGATCGAAAGGCCGGTTTATTCCAGTGCTTTTGACTGTCGCTCCGGGGAATCAGGGGTGCGGCTCATGCAATTCGACCGGAGTCGATTTCTTGCGCAGCCTGAGGTTCAGAATTTCCACGGCGAAGGAGAAGGCCATGGCGAAATAGATGTAGCCCTTATTGACGTGCTGATGCGTGCCCTCCGCCACCAGGGTGATGCCAATCAGGAGAAGAAACGCGAGCGCGAGCATTTTCAGCGTCGGATGCCGGTGTACAAAATCGCTGACGACAGCGGCGTACCTCAGCATTACGCCGAGGGCGATCACCACGGCCGCAATCATGACGCCGAGTTGGTTGGCCATCCCGATCGCGGTGATGACAGAGTCGAGGGAGAACACGATGTCGAGCAGGAGGATTTGTACGATGATGGCGTTGAACTTGGCCTTTCCGCCGCGGGAAGCCTGATGTTCGCCGCCCTCCAGTTTTTCGTGAATCTCCATCGTGCTTTTCACGATCAGAAACAGGCCGCCGCCCAGCAGGATCAGATCGCGCCCGGAAATCGCGAAGCCGAGCACCGAAAAAAGCGGGGCCGTGAGTTTCACCATCCAGGCCAGGCTGCAGAGCAACGCGATCCGCGTGATGAGCGCGAACATCAGCCCGGTTTGCCGCGCCTTCGCCTGCTGTTCAACCGGCAGTTTGCCGGCCAGAATCGAAATGAAAATGATGTTGTCGATGCCAAGCACGATCTCCAGCCCGGTCAAGGTCACGAGGCTGATCCAAATTTGCGGGTCGGTTATCCAGTCCATGCCGCGAGCAAGCCTCCGCGCTTCTTCTCCGTCAATTCCGGGAGCGCTACAATTTGCGCCGAATTTTCAAACCCCGTCGACCGGATCAGGGAGCGAGTCCGGCAAATGAAAGTCCGAACCGGATCCAGAAGGGAATTGTGAACAACGCGAGCACAGTGGTGCCGAGAATGATCTGTACCGCTATCAGCGGTTGTCCGCCGTACACCCGGGCAATGATCACGGAAATGACGCCCGATGGCATCGCCGCCTGCACCACCAGCACCCGCTTCAGCTCGACCGAACACGGCAGGTATCGCGCCAAAAGGAGGAACACACAGGGGAACAAGCCGAGCCGCAAAAACCACGCCATGAAAGTCACGCGAGGATTCACCCATTGCGCCGGATCGTTGAGATGCGGCTGAAGACTCACGCCGGTCATGATGAGCCCGAGCGGCACGGCGCACACGGCGAGACCGTGCACCAGGCTCATGGCCGTGGCGGGAACGAAAGCGAATGCACCCGTGAGATTCACCAACACCGCCACGAGCAGCGAAATGATCGGGGCGTTGATCAATTTTCGCCAGCCCGCGCGCGGCGAGAGCCCGCTCACGACGAGAATCCCGACCGTCCAGATTGCCGCCTCCACTCCGGCATTGTGCACGAGAAGAACCGCGCGGCTCTCCGGCCCGAACATGGCGTCCATCAATGGAAGCGGTAGGTAGCCGTAATTCGTCAGCCCCACCGCCAGCGCAAACGTGCGCAAGCCATGACCAAGCGTCAGCCCGAGCGCACGAGCGACATACCAGGCGATGCCCATGGACAACAGCGCCAGCCCGAAACCCAGCAGCGGCGGCAACAGCAAATTGCGCGGCTCATGCAAGGCGGGATTGGTCGCGACGGATTCAAAAATAAGGCAGGGGAAAAAAATCTTGATGACCAGATTGAAAAGACTGTCCTCCGCCACCTCGGCGATCCATTGCGCCCGGCGCAGGACCACCCCGAGGGCGATCATTGCGAACACCGGCAGGAGAATCAGAAAAAGCTGGCCGTAGGACATCATGGGAAGAGCCACGCCAGCCAGAGGCCGGAATTCAAAAAATCAATCCCGCAGTCAGTGAGCAGGCCGAGCCCGCGCGCTTTCACAGCTGTTCCGCCTGCGCCATCGCCCGGCCAGCGAGCCAGCCACCGGTCCAGGCCGCTTGGAAATTGAAGCCCCCGGTCACGCCGTCGATGTCGAGTACTTCACCGGCGAAATGCAGGCCGGACACGAGCCGGCTTTCCATCGTCTTGAAATCCACCTCGCTCAAGCGCACGCCGCCGCATGTGACAAATTCCTCCTTGAAAGTGCTTTTCCCCGTCACGACAAATTCCGCCGCGCCCACCTGATCCGCCAGTACGCGCAAGGCAGCGCCGGAAACGGTCGTCCACAAGGTCGTCGGCGGCAGACCGGCCGCGACCAGCAGCTTTTCCCACAGGCGCAGCGGCAGGCCGAGCGGACACCACGTGCCAAGCTGTTTTTTGGGATTGGCCGCGCGCGCACTTTCCAATTCCGCGACCAGTGCCGAGGCCACAAACTGCGGCGCCCAGTTGACCAACAAGGTAAACCGGTAGTCGCAATCGTGCAGCGTGCGCGCGCCCCAAGCCGACAACTTCAGGATGGCCGGACCGCTCAACCCCCAATGAGTGATGAGCAACGGGCCCGACTCCCTCAATGCCGTCCCGCGCACGGCGGTCGTCGCCCGCTCGACCGATACACCCGACAATTCCTGCAGGCGCGGGTCCTTCACGTGAAAGGTGAACAGCGAAGGCACCGGCGGCTCGATCACATGCCCCAGCTGGCGCGCAAACTCGAAGCCTGCATTCGTCTTGTTCCCGCCGGTCGCGAGCAGGAGACGATCACACGCGACGACCTCGCCCGTCGTGAGCGTCAGGACGAAGACCGGTTGCGTCACGGCCGATGCGCTGCCAGCGGAGGACGAAGCCAAGTGCGCGCCCGGGATCACGCGCTCCACCGTTTTCACTCCGCAATTCGTGCGGATCACCACGCCGGCTTTCTCCGCGGCGTTTTTCAGACAGTCAACGATGGTCTGCGAATCGTCCGTCACGGGGAACATCCGGCCGTCAGCCTCGGTTTTGAGGGCCACACCGCGTTTTTCGAACCACTCGATCGTGTCGCGCGGCTGCCACCGGTGGAAGGCGCCCAACAATTCGCGATGCCCGCGCGGATAACGTTTCACCAGTTCGCGCGGTTCGAAGCAGGCGTGAGTGACATTGCAGCGGCCGCCGCCGGAAACCTTCACTTTCGCCAGCGGATGGGCGGTGGCTTCGTACAAGGTCACGGCGCAGCGGCGGTCCGCTTCCGCGCAGGCGATCGCGGCAAAAAATCCCGCCGCTCCGCCGCCGATAACAATGACCTGCCTTTTATCCATGGATGGTCAGCGTGCGCCGGCCCATCCGGGTTGTCCAAGTCAAACATGGAACCGCTGCACCGGGTGGCGCATCCTACGGCCGTCGCTTGCGACGGCCCTACAAATACGAAACAAGCGTACTACGCGGACCGGATGCCAGAGTAAAGATCCTCGGGGGAAGCCCCGAGGCATTTGAAACAAAACCGACAGGCAGATCTTGTGGGCGGGTGCCCCTCACCCGCTGATTGCAGATTTCGCAACGCCTGCCTCGCGGGGTGAGGGCACCCCGCCCACACCGAACTAAGCCGGGGCAAGCCCCGGGGTATTCGACCCAAAGGGAACAAACTGGGAGGCGCAGGACCGAGGGCGGGCGCCGAAAAGAAAAGTGCCGCGGCCCCACGCCGCGGCACTTATTTTGCACACACACTGCACACCCCTGTGCAGAAATTATTTTATGGGACCGGTGGCTTTTCGACCGGGGGCTTGTCGCCATGCGGCCGGTCGCCATGCGGTTTGTCCCCCGGACCATGCCGGCCGTGTTTTTCCCGCAGGGCATTCGCCTTTACCTTTTGTTCGGGTGTCAGCAAGGCCTGGACCTGGTCTTCCGTCGTCTTGCGCAGTTCCCGGCCCTTCGCACGTTTCTGGTCTTCGGAAAGTGAAGCATCGTTATGCAACGCTTTCATCGATTCAGCGGTCTGCTTGTGGATGGCTTCCATTTGGATTTGCTGGTCGGCCGTCAAATTCAATTCCTTGGCCATCTCCTTGGCATTTTCCCTCATCTCTTCCCGCCGCTCGTGACGCTCCGGTTTGTCGCCGGGAGGTGGACTCGGAGGCGCATCGGCAGCGTGGAGGAGGGAGGAGACCAGGAACAGACCGGCCAAAGGCAACAGGGGCTTGTAGAGGTTTTTCATGGGATAGTTATTTTGGTTACGAAGATACGACGCGACCCGACCGAAGAGGTTTCCTTTTTATTTCTGCCCTAGGGCTGTAAATTTTTGAACGCTCCGTAACTCCCCCCTGGCTGCGGTCGTCCACGCGCCGCTTTACTCGGCACCGGGATTCGCCCACTGTCCAAGTCCATGATCGAAGTTACCGGCCTGACCAAGCGCTACGGCGATTTTACTGCCGTGCGCGACCTCTCATTTACCGTGCAATCCGGCGAAGTCATGGGCCTCGTCGGTCCCAACGGCGCGGGCAAGACCACCACGCTGCGATGCGCCACCGGCATCATCCCGCCGACGGCTGGAATCCTCAAGGTCGCGGGCATCGACCTCGCCATCGACCCGGTGGCAGCCAAACGTCAGCTCGCTTTCTTTCCCGACGAGCCCCGGCTTTTTGACCACCTGACCGTGCGACAACACCTCGCCTTCGCCGCGAAGATCTACCGCGTGCCCGACCACGAGCCTCGCGCGAACTCGCTGCTCACCGAACTCGAGATCGCCGACAAGGCCGACCAGCTCCCCGGCGAACTCTCGCGCGGCATGAAGCAGAAACTCGCGATCGCGTGCGGCCTGCTGCACAGCCCGAGCGTGATGTTTTTCGACGAGCCGCTCACCGGCCTCGATCCGCTCGGCATTCGCCGGATGAAAGATTCGATTTTGAAACGCGCGCAGGCCGGCGCGGCGATTGTGCTGAGTTCGCACCTGTTGAGCCTGCTCGAGGAAGTTTGCTCGCACGTGCTCATCCTGAAAAAAGGCGAGAAGATCGCCGACGGCTCGATCGCCCAAGTCTCCGCGCAATTCAGCAACGGCGAAACCGGCGTGAGCCTCGAGGAAGTTTTTATCCGCGCGACGGGCGGCTCGGAGAGTTGACCGCCCCACCCGACTCCGATGCTCGGCGCCCTGCTCTACCTGCGATTCACGTCGCTAAAAAACTGGCTGCGGCTGCGGCTGCTCCGGCTCAAGCAGCCGAAG
>JANYDX010000343.1 GCA_025363395.1 Verrucomicrobiota bacterium | reverse complement strand
GAAGAGCGGGGAAAACTTTCGCTGCAGTTTGTTGGCGAAGGTGAAGTTGAGCATGACGGGCTCGCCGGTCCGGCGGTGCCGCAGGGTGGTTTGCGTTTCGCGGCAGTCGTGATCGCTGTCGTGGAGGAAGAAAACAATCTCGCCGCCCAGCTCGGTCTGGAGCCGGCGGGCCGTGACGAATTTCGCGTAGAGAAACCGCCGCGGGAAAAAACCGCAGGGCTGCTGGCCGAAGCAAATGACGGGGGCGGGCATCAGGAGGAGGTTTTCCGCGGGAGAAAGGCCTGGATGATCGCGCTGAGTGTGATGCAGAGCACCGGGCCGATGAAATTATACCAGAGGTAGGAAATGCTGAGGGTGAAATAGAGGACCAACACCAGAGCCTGGGCAATCACGGCGGCCCAGAATACGGCGGTACCTCCGATTTTTTTCAGAAAAAAGGCCACGAGAAACAAGCCGAGCACGACTCCATAAAACACGGAGCCGATGATGTTGGTGGCCTGGATGAGATTTTCGCTGAGCGTGGCAAAGAGGGCAAAGGCGATGGCGACCAAACCCCAGAACGCGGTGAAACATTTCGAGGCCAGGACGTAGTGGGCATCGCTGGCATCGCGCTTGATGAGGTGGCGGTAAAGATCGATCGTGGTGGTCGAGCCGAGCGCGTTGAGCTCGCCGGCCTTGGAGGAAAACGTCGCCGCGAAAAATGCCGCGACCAGCAGGCCGATCAGGCCGTGCGGCAGATAGCCGAGAATGAAAGTGATGAAGACATAGTCGGAGTCGCTGCCGCCGATGCGCGGATCGGCGGTTTTCAGAAAGGTTTTGGTTTCGGCGCGGGCGGCTTCGCTGCGATTGTGCGCAGCGAGCGCGGCGCTGCGGGCGGTCTCGGCCGCGGCGGCGTTGCCGGCATGGCGGGCAGCAAGCCAGGCTTTCAGTTGTTGTTCCTTCTCGGCATGTGCGGTGTTGAAGGTCCCTTCGAGGGCGCGGAGTTTGCCCGTGGAGTCGCGCTCCACCTGCTGATGCCAGGCGGTTTGATTAAAAAAAACAGGCGGGCGTTCGAATTGGTAGAGAACAAAGACCAGCACACCGAGCAGCAGGATGAAAAACTGCATGGGGATTTTGAAGATCGCATTGAACATGAGGCCGAGCCGGCTTTCGCGCAGTGAGGCGCCGGCGAGGTAGCGCTGCACCTGCGACTGGTCGGTGCCGAAATACGAGAGCGCGAGAAACATGCCGCCGAGCAGGCCGGTCCAGACGGTGTAGCGCTTGTCGGGGTCGAGGGAGAAGCTCACGGCCTCCAGCTTGTGGAATCCGCCGGCCACGGCGAGGGCGTCGGTGAAACCGAGCCCGATGGGCAATTTGGTCAGCAGGACAAAAAAAGCGGCGATCATGCCAATGAAGATCACGCCGACCTGGTATTTTTGGGTGAGGTTCACGGCGGGGCTGCCGCCCGTGACGGTGTAGCCCACGACCAGCAGGCCGCTGCAGATAATGGTCAGGTCGAGCCGCCAGCCCATGACCGTGGAGAGCACGATCGCCGGCGCATAGATCGTGATGCCCGCGCCGATGCTGCGCTGAATGAGAAAGAGGCCGGCCCCCAGCAAACGGGTTTTTGAGTCGAAGCGTTTGCCGAGATATTCGTAGGCGGTGTAAACATTCAGGTGGCGATAAATGGGGAGGAAGACCACGGCGATGATGATGAGCGCCAAGGGCGCACCGAAGTAGTTTTGAACAAAGCCCAGCCCGCTTTCGTAGCCTTGTCCCGGGGTGGAGAGAAAAGTCACCGCGCTGGCCTGTGTGGCCATGACGGAGAGTCCGATGGTCAGCCAGTGCGTGTTGCTCGCGCCGTGGACGTAGGATCGCAGAGTGCTTCCGCCGCGCGTGCGCCACATGCCGTAGGTCGCGATGCCAGTGAGCACTCCGAGCAGGACCAGGTAGTCGAGCGTATTCACGAAGTATAATACTGTGTGAGCCAGGTCAGCAAGCCGACCCAGAGCAGGAACACGCCCAGCACGAGCACGTAGACCGTGCGCCATGAACGCAAACCGGGCAGACCAGTGGATGTGTCGTCAGGCGGTGGCGTGAACGGCTGGCTCATGGATTCTTCACTTCATTCAGAATGACAAACCGGTTTTGAAAACACGCCCCAATGAAATTCATCGGACCGTTCCGCAGGTGAGTGGCCATGAGTGGGGATTAGCGGCTCAAGAAAGGTTGGTTAATCCGGGCCGCTCATTTCCCGAGCGCGAGCAGATTGGCCAGCAAACGATACGAGCCCGGTACGCCGGCGGGCAGTTCGCGGAAAAATGCGAGCCCCGTGTAGACGTAATAACCCTTGCCATATTTGGCGACGAGCAGGCCGCTCTTGAGGGGCGCTTCGCCGGGATCATTGAGGGCGAGGATGGATTCAAAATGCGTTTCATCCCACGTGGCCGGGAAATAGGCGCCGCGTTCCTGCACCCAGCCTTCGAAATCGGCGACGGTGATTTTGTTGGGGGTGTTTAATGCCGCATGGGTCGGCGCGAGGAAGGTGACGGGCGATTTCTCATCGGTCACGCGCAGCTGCGGAGCCGGGCCCTGGATTGAGAGCGGGTAGGGGGCGAGCGTGGCGGTCTTCAGGCCGTTCGGCCGGTTGTATTGGGCGATGACGGTTCCGCCATTTTCGACATAGGCGAAGAGTCCGGGCAGATTCGCAGCGAGATCATTGCGCTCATTGAAGGCGCGGACGCCGATGACGACGGCATCCAGACCCTGCAGTTTTTCGGAGGTGAGATCAGTGTCGGTCAGAGTTTTGACCACGTAGCCCATTTGTTCGAGGCACTCGGCCACCGCGTCGCCTGCACCCGGCAGATAACCGATGCGGTGTCCGCGAATGGCCAGGTCAAAACTCGCCACGCGCGCCCGCGCGGTCGGTTGCAAAAGCTGCAGAGGAATGTGGTCGTAGCGAATTTCCTGCCGCTGATTCGAGTAACGTTTCCCGCCGATCTCAGCGGTGGCGGTAACGCGCCCCGAGCCGGGTTGAGCGGGGGCCGTTACGTTGAAAGAGTAGCGGGCCTTCTCGCCCACGGTGGTCAGGCGAAATTTCCGAGTCGCCGGTTCCACTACCCAACCTGTCGGAGCGGCCAGGCGGATCGCTCCGTTCAGGCCGGCCCGCGCGGCGGAAATCTCGACGACGATCTGCCTTTTCTGGCCCGGGGAGAAGAGGCAGGGTTCTGATTCAAACAGGAGTGAAACCGGAGGAATCACGTCGATGCGGCGATCGTGTTCGCCTTGGGTATCCTGAATGACCTGCACGGGTTCGTCCGTGATCACGAACGATTGGTTGTTGATTTCGAAAGCATGTTCGAGGGTGACCGCGGGCGGACTTTCCGGCCGGCCGATGAGTTTCGGATCGTCGACCCGGAAAACGCCCGTGGTCCAGTCTTCGCGCAACCAGTAGGGCTGGGTCACCGGCGTCTGCGCGGGCAACACCGCGGTGAAATCCCCGGTGATTACCGTGCCGCCGACCAAATCAATTACGGGCGGTTCATTGAGATTCAGTTTTTCCAGGGACGCGCTCCGCACGGCCATTCGCCGCACCGCGACATTCTCCGCTTCCAGCGTCATGGCATAGTGAAGTTTGATTGATTCACCGGGCACGACCTCGGCTTGGACGATGGTGGTCTCCACGTGCAAACCGAGGCAAAGCTGGAGGAGGTGGTCGAGTTGCCGGCGTTTGTCTTCGATTAACGGATCAGTGGGCAGCGACGCGAGTTTGGTGCGAATCGTGAGGAGCGTCGGGGCCATGAGGGAGGGATCGTTGGCCCTGAACTGGCTCACGGCCTTGGTGATGAGCTGGCCGATTTCGGCGCCGCCGGGGACGCGGTTCCACGTCACGTCGATACCCTCCATCAGATCGGTCGCAGGCGCATCGCCGGCCAGCAGCATGAAGGTCTGCACATTGGGGCCGCTGCCAGTCTGGGTTGAGAATCCGCCGAGACCCTGCGTCTTGTGCATGCCCCGGCTGCGGTTGGCGATCGTGCCAAAGGCTTCGTTCGTCACGGGATCGATGCCTCCGATATCCATGGTGACCGTTGGGCCGGTCAATCCGCCGGTGCCGCGACCGGGACCAAATGTATTCCAGACCACCCGCTTCGGCTGCCACGGGGTGAGGCCCTGGGTGAGTTGCTCGGGATAAGCCTTGGGATCGCCCGCGAGCTTGAAGGCTTCCACGGCGAGGATAGCCGAGGCGGTGTGATGGCCGTGTCCACCGCTGCCCGGTGGAATGGGGAAGCGGGTGACGATGACATCGGGCCGGAATTGGCGGATGACGCGGACGACGTCCGCGAGCACTTCGTCCCGGTCCCAGAACTGCAGGGTTTCCTCCGGGGTTTTTGAAAAACCGAAATCAATGGCGCGGGTGAAAAATTGCCGGCCGCCGTCGAGGCGCCGCGCCGCGAGCAATTCCTGGGTGCGGGCTACGCCGAGTTTTTCGTCGAAGTCGCGACCGAGTTCGTTCTGGCCGCCGTCACCGCGCGTGAGCGAGAGGTAACCGGTGCGATAGCCGCGGCCCCGCGAGAGGTAGGTGATCAGCTGAGTGTTTTCGTCGTCGGGATGGGCGGCGACCTGCAAGACCGTTCCCATCGACTGGAAGTCCCTCAATTCCTGCGCAATCAGTGCCGCGGTATTCGGACTGGCGGAAGCGGAAGGCTTCACGACGCTCCAAACAAAGAGACTGAGCAAAAATCCAAGACGTACGCGCCGCGACGGGGAAGGCATGGCGCGTTATTTCTTAACCGTGAAGGGGAGGGAGAACTCGGTGTTTTCCCATTGGATTTTAAGCACGCCGCCCCCGGTGGCGGCATCGTTCTCGATGGCGATGGTCAGTTGGTCGACCGGTTTTTCGAGCGAGCTTTTTTTGAGCTCGGCGCGGGCGACGTCCTTGGTTTCGTCCACCGGGACGCCCCATTTGCCAAGATTGGTACTGAAGGCCAGTTTGGATGCGCCGTTGGCGGACGGGACGGTGTAGAGAGTGTACGCTCCCGCTGGAAGAGTGAGCTCACCGATCACCAGCGGTTGCTGCGTGATCAGAAGCGTGGCTTCGTCGGCGCCGAGGCGATCCGCCTTGTCCCAAGCCACGAGCCCTCCCCAGATTTTTCGCGGAGCGCCGGTTTTGGGATCCTTGGTGTAAGGCCGGCCATACGTGATCGTCACCCGGTTGCCGGTGCGGCGATCGCCGATGACGGTGCTGATGGTTTCATGGGGACTGACGCGGACGCGGGGGGCCGGGATGGGAGTGGCGGCGGGCGCGGGGGCGACGGGGGCGGACTGGGCGGTCAGGGTGACGCCACCGATGAGCAAAACTGCGACGAGGAGGGCGGAGGAACGAATGAGCTTCATGGAGTGGATTCCGTTGAGGGATTTTCCGAGGTGGGGAAGGACGCGAACGGAGTGACGCTGGACAGGCCCGGCGGTTTCGGAATGGAGCCAATCGGCGGATACCTTGACGAACCGACCCGCTCACGAGCAATCAGTCTTTTCAGCGCAGGCGGGCCAGGAGCGCTTGGTTCAAGGCGACATATTCGTCCTTAATCGCACCGGTTGTCTTGTTCGCTGCGTCGAGCGAGGCTTGGGCGGAGGCGATGGCTCCGGCTTTGTCGCCCATTTTTTCAAGGATCAGTGCTTTTCGATAAACAAAGTAGAAAGCCTGGGGATTGGCCGTGATGGCGGCATCCATCCAGACCACGGCCTTTTTTAGATCAAGATTGTGATCGTAATAAAACATGGCCGCCGGGACGTAGGGGGATTTTTCGTTGGGCGAGGCCATGGCGGCTTCGATCTGGGCGGCGAGCGTGCTGACGAAATCGAATTCGAGTTTCACGGGCACGCGGGTTTTTTCCCAGGTCAGATTGAGCGTGGCTGATTCATCCCGGAGGTCATTGAAGCTGATCTCAAATGTTTCCACGGATTCAGGCAGGGCGAGCGGAGTCGCCTTGATCCGTGCGATGTCATTTTTGGCGTCGTAGGTGTACGCGCCCCATTCCGAGGTGTCTTTATGAATGATGATAGTCCATTCGGATTTCCCGGGAATGGTGAAGAGTTCGTAGTTGCCCGCGGGGATGGGCGTGCCGTTGAGTTTTACCTCAGTGCTGAAAGAAATCTTCGTCGCGGTGTTGGCGCCGGTGCGCCAGACCCGGTCATAACGCTCGAGACCGCCAAAAATCATGCGGCCCTTCATGCCGGGGCGGGAGTAGGAAACCTCAATGTCGGCAATACCGACACGTTGCTTGACGGTGGCGGCGGGACTGGCCGCGGGAAAGTCGATTTTCGGGGCAGCGGGACTCTGGGCAAACAAGCTGGACGCAAGCAGCGACCCACCGATCAAGGACATGGAGAAACGGGGTAAGGGCATAAGGTTGGAGGTAACATCGACACAAGCCACACTCCCGTGCTTTTCCACTAAAAATGCCCATGAAGGGATAGAGTTCGATACGGATAAAATTTAACTTGAATCCGCATCTAGGGTGAATACCTGTGTTTTTTCTGGTTCGATGGATTAAGAAAAAATTCCATCAACGGGTTGTTTCAACAATTAATTTTGCCCGGTCGCCGTCCCTTGGTGAAACCGTTGCGCCTAGCGCACTGGCCCGTCCCAAGAGCTGAGAAGCTGTTCGGAGTGTGCGACCGGGCATCTTTTGGGCGGCTGAGTAAAGAGAATCAATTCTCCGGGCCGGGTGGAACACTGGGATGGACAGCCGGTCATTTTTTGCTACCTGTTTTCAGCTGTTTTCACCTCCCGTCTATGAATAAACTTCGCTCTTTCCTCGCCCTGTTTTACGTCGCCATTGCCTCGTTAATTCTCGTCCCCGGTTGTGCCAGTTCCCGGACCAAAGCGAGCACGGGTGAATTCATCGATGACAGCGTGGTTACGGCCAAGGTCAAAGCCGCCCTCGTCCGCAACGACTCGACTCCGGGGACCGCCATCAAGGTCGAAACCTTCAAAGGTGTCGTTCAGCTCAGTGGCTTCGTGGACACAGCCGCGCAAAAGGCCGAGGCGAGTGCGGTCGCCGGCAAAGTCGAGGGCGTGAAGGAAGTGCTGAACGATATCAAAGTTAAGTAACAAGCGGCGCCCCGCACGAAGGCGAGGCTCGGCAAAATAGCGGAGACCCGTTTTCGCGAATTTCCACCCTTGATCCGCAAAGACCTAGCGGGCCGCGCCAGCCGCCTTGGTTTTGATTCGCAGCAGGGTGTGGTCGGCGGTGAGATAGAGAGTGTGTCCATCCGTGCCGCCGAACGCGCAGTTGGCGGTGGCGCGGCCCGTCAGGATTGAGCCGAGATGTTTGCCCTCGGGGCTGATGATCAGCACGCCGCCGGGCCCAGTCGTCCACAGATTGCCGGCGGTATCCACCTTCATGCCGTCCAAGGCGCCGGGCCGTTTGGTCCGGCTGACCAGCGCAGAGCTGTCCCAGAAAACCCGGCCCGGTCCGACGCTGCCGTCGGCCTGTAGGGCAAAGGCCATGATGATCGGCCGTGGCCCGTGAGAATTCCCTACATAGAGCGTGCGTTCGTCCGGCGACAAGGCCAGGCCGTTGGGCCGTTCCAGGTCGCGCGAGAGCAAAGTCAGTTTGCCGTCGGCGCGGAGGCGGTAGACGCCGCAAAAATCTATTTCCTGTTTGGTTTTAGGTCCCAAGCCATACGGCGGATCCGTGAAAAACAAGTTGCCGGCGCGGTCAAAGCACAGGTCGTTGGGACTGTTGAACCGTTTCCCCTCCCAGCGATCCGCGAGCGTGATGAAACTTTTTCCATCCGGTCCCAGCCGCGCGACCCGCCGGTCGCCGTGCTGGCAGAGAGTCAAGCGTCCCTCGCGGTCCAAGGTCAGGCCGTTGGAGCCGCGTTCGCGGCCTTCATATTTTTCGCCGGTGAAACCACTGGGCTCCAGAAAAACGCTGATCCCTGCGCCATCCTTCCACTGGTACACGCGATTCTGGGGCACGTCACTGCAGAGCAGAACTTCGTTCGCCGCCACCCACACGGGCCCCTCCGCCCAGGTGAAACCTTCCGCCAGTTTTTCAATCGTGGCATCGGGCGCGAGGACGGCGTCAAGGGCGGGATCGAGCCGTTCGATCGAGCCGAGGGTGGGGTAGGGCGCGGAGAACGAGGTGATCGGGTTTTCCGCTGCGCCGAGGCCGGATGCGGCCAGCGTCAGACTAATCAGGCACACTGCGACATTTTTCATGGAGAACGGGAGGGGTAATCCGGCGGAAAGATAATTCAACCGCGGCACCCTGGTTGATAGACCAGTCAGGGTGGGAAGCGCACGATAAAATTACATCTTTCCCCGTTTGGCGGACGTAGTAAGACAGTGATGTTGAAATCTCTTTTCCCACTTACGGCGCTCATTCTCGCGGCAGTCGCTTTGCTCACCGTGGTTCGTGCACCCGATACGATGTGGGCTTGGAAGCTGGCGATTGGCGCCACTGAATTCGGGCACTGGCTGGTGCTGCCGGTGTTTTTGCTCGCGCTGATGGCGTGCTGGAAACTGACGGGGATCACCCGTGGGTTTACCCTGGCTTTGAGTATGGTGGCGGCCGTCGGTTTTCTCCGACCGGTATTCAGCGCCCGCCGTGTCGCGGCAGATCTGCCGGAACATTTACGCACGGCTTTCGGGCGGGGAGTTGCGGTGGGGCCGGCCTTTGATCTGTCCCGGCTGTATCGCCCGGGTGGAGGCGCGGACGCACGGGTGGAAACAGAAGTGTTCGCCCGGCCCGATGGGCAGGAGTTGAAAGTGGATTTTTACCGGCCGGCCATTGCAGGGGACACGTTGGAAAAGCCGCGGCCCTGCGTGGTGATTATTCACGGTGGCGGCTGGGACAGTGGGGACCGGACCCAGCTGGCAAACTGGAATCCACGCCTGGTTGCCCGCGGTTATGCGGTCGCGGCGATCAGTTATCGGCTGGCGCCGCAATTCATCTGGCCGGCGCAACGCGACGATGTGCTCGCCGCCATCACCTGGCTGAAAAGTAATGCGAAGAGATTGGGTGTCGATCCGACGCGGCTGGTGCTGCTGGGCCGGTCCGCTGGCGGACAGATCGCCACAGCGGTCGGCTACGGAGCCCACGATCCGGCTATTCGCGGTGTGATCGCGCTCTACGCGCCGCACGACATGCCCTTTACCTGGTCGGTATCGCGCGAGGACGACGCACTCAACTCCATCAAACTCTTCCGGCAATACTTCGGAGGTGCACCCGACACGCCCGAGCGCCTCGCACTGTATGAGTCCGGCAGCGGTCAGTTGCTGGCTCAAGCCGGCTCACCGCCCACCCTGCTGATTCATGGTGTGCCCGACACGCTGGCGTGGTCGCGGCACAGTGAGCGGTTGAACGCGCGTCTGCAGGAGCTCGGAGTCCCGCATTATTATCTGGCGCTGCCTTGGGCGACGCATGGCTTCGATTTCAATCCAAACGGGCCGGCGGGCCAGCTGACGGAGTGTGCGATCGACGCTTTCCTCTCGATGGTGATGTCGCCTGATCAATCCGCACGGAGACTTTAGGCTGGCGTCGGAGGCCGCGTTTCGGGATGCCTTTAGGCTCACATGGCTAACTGGGAATATAAGGTGATCAGCAGCGGCAAGGGCGGATTCGCCACGCCGGCGCTGATGGAAAAATTCATCAACGACCTCGGTCAGGACCAGTGGGAAATTATCAATTTCCACACGGCGCCTGATAACCAGCTGGCCTTCACCGGCCTCGCCCGGCGCACCACGCTGCGCGACTGGACGCTGGAGGATGCCGCCGCTGCCGCCGCTCGAGCGGAGACGGACAAGCTGCGCGTCGAGTTCGAAGCCAAGTTCAAGGCCGCCACCACCGGCGCGAGCGCCGCGGGTGAAGAAAAGGAAGAGAATTTTGCCGCGGACAAAGCCGCTCCCGATGATGGTTACCGCCGGCCGGTCGATACTTCGCGCGATGACGACCCCGATGCGCCCGAGGACGAATGGCAAAAACTGAATGCGGAAGACGAGCTGCCGACTTTCTTTGATGCCTTGAAGCCGCACATGCGGCGCAATCAGCGTGGACCCGGCATGTCGGTGGGCCTGGATTTTCTGGCCAAGAAATGGAAACTGGAGGAAGCCGACGTCAAGGGTGCACTGGTGGAGTGCGGCATGCAGATTCCCGGCGATGAAAATGCGAAGCCGGTGTGCGTGGAATATGATGGCGATATTTTCTGGGTGAACATCAACCGGCGCGGTGAGATTTGGATCAACACGCGGGAGAAACCCGATCCGGTGTTTCGTATTGTACCCGGCAAGCCGCTGACGGCCGAAGAGAATGCCGCTTTTGAAAATGCCGCCCCGGGCGCAGCGCGCGAGCAGCCGCAACACGGTGCCTCCGATCAGGCCGCGCCGGAAAGAAAGGCGTCGCCCGCTCCAGAGGCCCGGCAGGATCAGCCCCGACACGAACAACCACCGCGGCACGAGCAGCACCGGCAGGATGACCGCCGGGACGGTCGTGAGCAGGGTCAGCGTCAGCCACAGGCCGCAGTCCCCCGGGCGGTGGAACAGGTTTTCGCCCCCAAGACCTTGCTCGCGAAAATTCGCGGCATGATGCGGCGTAATCGCCGCGGCCAGGGATGGTCAGGCAGTTTTTCCTATCTAACCAAGGCACTGAAGCTCGATCAGGCGCAGTTGCTCGAAACCGTGGCGGAATTCGGTTTGCGCCTGGGTGGCGGCACGGAGCCCGTGTTGGCCGATGAAGCGGGGTTCACCTATTGGCTCAATCAAAACGCCAACGGAGAAATCTGGATCAACGCCGAGGAAAAACGGGCGGACCGCGCCCCCGCTCCTCTCGCAGCCCCGGCGGCCGCCGCCGAAACCTCCTCTGGTGGTTCAACGGCGAGAGCTTACGTTCAGCCGGACTCAGCCGAGCCGGCACCTGAGCCGGTACCAGCGGCGAAAGTCCTTCCGCCCGAAAATACCCTGACCGCAGTTCGCCTGCTCATGCTGCCGAAAAAACGGGGCGAAGGAGTCACGGCTCCCTTGGGTGAGCTGGCCGCTCAGGTGGAGAAATCCGAGGAACAACTGTTGGCGATATTGGGCTCGGCCGGACTTCATCTGCCGGAATCGCCCAAGGCCAAACCGACTTTCGCCGAGCATGGCGGGGAAATTTTCTGGCTGAATGCAAACGCGAAGGGCCAGGTGTGGGTCAACGCCAAGCAGACCGCCGCCAAAAAATCCCGCGCGAAAAAAACCGGCGAGTAATTGCTGCTCAGGACGAGACCGTGTCAACTTTGGCGCTCCGGGCCATGGGGCGGGGGCCCTTCGCGCTAACGCTCGAGGGGAGGCGTAGGATACTTGCGCGGAAACACGATCCGGAAGGTTGATCCGCTTTGCGCCGCGCTGGCCAGTTCCAAGCTGGCATCAAGCAGTTCACACAGGCGCTTCACGATGGATAGACCGATGCCTTCTCCGCCTTGTTGATGAGTTGGAAGGACTGTGGTGGAGGCACCGGGAGGAGAAGTGAGTACGTGAGAAGATTCACCCTTTTGTTCCGCGGCCTTCTCGTCCGACTCCCGTGCGCTGGCGGTGGCTTCCTTCAATCCAACCGCCATGGGCGCACCCGGCCCGGACAGCACTCCGGGCCCGGTGTCTTTAACCATCAGCCACCAGTTGGCTTTTTCCTCGCCCCAGCTCACGATCACGCCACCCGTGACGGTGTACTTGAGTGCGTTGAGCACGAGGTTTTGCAACAGTCGCCGGACCTTGCCGGAATCGCCGCTGACCGACAACTGCGCTGGTCCCTCCACTTTCAGGAACAGGCCGCGTTCACGCGCGATCGGCCGGTCGACATTGCACAGTTCCGAGACCAGCGCCGCCGCGTCGAAGAGGGTGATTTCTCGCCGTTCCAAACCCGCTTCCAGCCGCGCCAGGTCCATCAGATCGGTGAGCATGGTACTGACGGCCTGGACTCCCTGCTCGACGAGAGTCGCAAATTCCACGCGCTCGGTTTCGGCGATATCGCTTTCACGCAGGATCTGCGCCGCAGTGCTGACCGACTGGACGTTTCCCCGGAGATCGTGGACCGCTTGGTGAATGAGAGTTGCGCGGCGTCGCTCAATGGCGTTCACGCGTGCGACCGCTCGTTCGAGATCGCCCACCCGCCCGGCGGCCTCGGCTTTTTGCAGACGTTCATATTGGCCCGTGCTCTCGCTGATCGCGTCATTGACCAGGGTAATTATCTGGCGATTCGCTTCCGCGAGCGATCTGCGCTCAAAATCGGGATTTGCCGCTGCAAACATTTCCACCTCGTCGAACAGGCACAGTTGAAAGTGGCCCCATTCGTGCATTAGCTCCTGCAAGCGGTAACCTTGCTGCCAGCGGTGGAGGCCGTGTTTCACTTCCTCTTTTTTCTTTTCAATCTCGGCGGATTGGGCCTCGGTCCCCCCGGGTCGGGAACGCAGCTTCTGTTCAAACGCATCGAGGACCTGCGGAATGTGGTCGATAAACTGTCCTTGGGTCAGTGAGTGGGCCGTGGTTTGTGCTGGATCAGTGATTGCCGCTCTGCGCCAAGCCAGCAAAATTTCGTCACGTCTCAGGGCTAGATAATCGCTCAGTGCGTCCCATTGCTGGCTCTTGGTTCGCTTCATGTGGACGGGAACGATACTCCCACGCCGCGGAGAAGCAAGTGTTCGGACGGCGATCCGCGCAGACGCTTTCCGGGCGCAATCGAGCCGGCTTGCTCAAGGCCGGTTCGCTGGGTTTGTCGGGGAAGGCGGATCAGAAGGTGATCCTGGTTCCAAAGGTAACGCTTCTGCCGGGCAGCGGAGCGAAGTTTTTGAGGAACGACGTGCTAATCCGCGCCTCTTCGTTGGCGAGATTGCTGCCCCGAACAAAAATTTCCCACTCCGTCCGGGTCGCGGTCAGCCGGTAGCTCAGGTCTGCACCAACGAGAGTGTAGCCTGAGGTAACAGTTTCGTCAGGTAAGAACCGGTTTTGTTGAAACGCGTGGCGGGCGTTCACGCCTGAGGTCCACCGACCGTGTTCAAAACGCAGAGCGGCTCCGAATCGCAGAGGGGGAATCCGGGGCAGGGGCTGGTCGTCGGTGGTCTGTTGCGCGTGAACGTAGTCGGAAGTCAGTTCGACATGAAGGCGGTCGTTGTCGGAGTCGATCAGGTGAAAGGATAATTCAGCCTCACCACCCGAGAAGAGCGCGTCCTTGGCGATGAACTGGTAAATCGGCAGGAATCCGTTGCCGGCCGGAACGGGATACGGCAAAAAACTACCGCTGGCTTCATCGCGATAAAAGACGGGATCGCGTTGCTCGAAAATGAAGTTGCTGAATTTGTTCACGAACACCCCGGCTGAACCGGTGACGAAGCCCGCGCGTTTGCGCAAGGTGAGGTCCAGGCCGAGGGAGTTTTCCTTGCCGAGGCTGGAGGTGCCGATCTCGTATGCGTTCGTGCCCCCGTGCGGACCGTTGGAAAATATTTCCTGCGCCACCGGGATGCGTTGGGAGTAGGCGGCTGACCAACCGAGTGAGTAATCCTGGGCCGGATAATAGACCAGCCCGCTGGACAGGCTAAAGCCGTGATCGCGGCGTGTTTCGCCGGTCGTCGCCGAGTAACCGGGATAGGCCGGTAGGAGGGGATCGACTTCACCGAGCGCGATGCTCTGGTATTCGTAGCGCCCGCCAAATTGGAGCGTGAGTCTCGGGTCGAGTTTGTACGACTCGACCGCGAAAAGCGCGTGATTGGAAGTCAGGGTTGGCGGTGTCACGACCTCCTCGCCCACGGCGGAGAAATTGCTGCGGGAAGTCTGCAGACCAATCGTGCCCGAGAGGTCGCCGGAGTCCGGTTGCACCAACTCGAGCCGGCCCTCGTAGGCTTTGTTTTTGAAGGTGGTGTTGGGCCGGCCAGTGGAGGTGTCGACTTCGGCGTGGGTATAATCGGCGAGACCGAAACGGAATTTCGCGGCTTTGAAGATGCCGAAGGGACGGCTCGTTTCCGCGCAAAAGTCGGCGCGGCGCTGTTTCATGTCGATCACGATGGGTACCATGTCATCGACCTCTGCTTCATAGAAGTCAGCAGCTTTGCCCAGCATGTGGTCGATCGAACCGGATTCTTCGCCGATGGAGCACATCTGCAAAACCATGGATGGAAACAGGTTGGCATTGGTC
>JANYDX010000334.1 GCA_025363395.1 Verrucomicrobiota bacterium | reverse complement strand
GCGAGCACGGGCACGAGCGCCTGCACCACGTGACCGGCGCCAAAGATCCAGATGGGCCATTCCGCACCGGTACCGCCGGCGGGGTAGAACTCGAAGTAGAGTTTCACGGAACCGCCGCAGGTCATGCCCACGTCGCTTTTGAGGGTCCAGTTCACGAAACGTGGGGCACTCTTTCCGGAACGAAGCATTTCCAAGGCGAGCTCGAGGGCCTTGGCTTCGATTTTGCCGCCGCCGACAGTGCCGGTGTGCAAACCGGCGGAGGTGACCAACATTTTCGCGCCAGAATCCTGAGGAGTGCTGCCGAGCGATTCCGTCAGCACCACGAATACAAAAGCTACGCCTTCCTGTTTGAGGGCCACGAGCTGTTCGTAGAAGGCGGTGTTGTTCATGAGGGCGGAGGTTCGGTCGACCTGAAATATGTGCTTCGTTGCTCGAATGGGTGCAAGAGCGATGCCCACGCCAGCGCTTTGATCCGACTCGGGCGAGACGTGCCTGCTACAAAGGTAGGGATGCGAGTCTCTTCGCCGCTGCGGATGGGCGGTTATTCGCGACGTGGAATGGAATCCGCACCCTACCGGCTGGGCTTACTTGAGCGCCGTGACGGTCAGGTGCCGGAGTTCGAAGGGAGTGCCTTCGAATTGGAATCCGATCCGGCCGGAGTGAGGCGTGGCTTGGGAGATTTTGTTTTGGAGGACGCCGTTGATGGTTACTTCAACCATGCCGTCCTGGCAGACGATGTCGCAGGAGTTCCACTCGCCCACGGTTTTTTCGCTGTCCGAGGCCGTCTGGGCTTTGAGGGCAGGGGTGGCGCCCGGGGCTGAGGTGAGAGGCTCGGCAAAGGTGGCGCCGGCCATGGGCAGGAGGTCGCCGACGTTTTTATTCTTGGTCTGAATTTGCAGGCTCAGAGGCCAGGCCCGGTCCTTGGGGCCCGAGCTGATGTGAACCAGCACGCCACCGTTGCCCGGTTTGCCGGGCCAGCGCCATTCGGCGTGCAGGCGGTAGTTTTCGTAACTGGCAGTGGTGGCAATAAAACCCACCGGCAGGCCCGTTGCGGCCACGATGCCATCAGGGAGGTTTTTGCAGGTCGCGTTGATGTCCGTGGCCGGCGTCGCGACCAGTTCCCAGCCGGTAAAGTCCCGGCCGTTAAAAAGTTCGCCGGCGGAAGCGGTGCAGCCGGTGAAAACCAGGAGGGCCAGTGCGCCGAGGGTGGAGGAGAGGTAACGCATGGGCTGAACAATTAGCAGATTTGTTCGGCAGAGGGAGAGCAATCTGGGGAGACTGTAACAGTCGGCTTGTGGTTCTTCTTTTATTTTGGTGGCGGGGTGCCTTCACCCGGCGAGGCACATCCCACGGATGCACCACTCGCGGGGTGAGGCAGCCCGCCCACCATTAATCTTAAAGCGCAGAGAAACCACGGATTTCACGGATGAGCATGGATGATCAATCAAGTACAAATCCATCGGCTTTCACCCGGGTACGATTAGCGTCGAAACTATTTCCTGAATTATTTCTGCATCCGTGTATATCTGGAATCCGGTTGAATGGATCGGTTGAACTGACGAATCCAGGTTAATCCCGGCTTGTGCCGTGTCTGATCGCCGCGCAATTTGCGGAGATATGAAACCCCAGACTGTTGCCTGTTGTGTGTTGATGGCGATTTTGCTGGCTGGCCGAATGTTTGCGACGGCTCCGGTTTCCGCCCGTGAGGTTTATCTTTTTAGCTACTTCGTGGGGAACGGCGAGGACGGGCTGCATCTGGCGATGAGCGAGGACGGTCTGAAGTGGACGGCCTTGCGGACGGGCGCGCCATTTCTGCAGCCGGTGGTGGGCGAAAACAAATTGATGCGCGATCCGTGTTT
The DNA here is from genome assembly GCA_025363395.1 of Verrucomicrobiota bacterium. Lineage (GTDB taxonomy): Bacteria > Verrucomicrobiota > Verrucomicrobiia > Opitutales > Opitutaceae > Lacunisphaera. The sequence continues at coordinate 12,318 of JANYDX010000334.1, read as the reverse complement.
GCTGCTCGGGCCCGATGCAGTGTTTCGCCTGGTGTGGACGACCTCCTGGAGTGGCATGACGATTGGTTATGCAAGTTCGACCGACTTGTTGCACTGGTCTGAACAGAAGGCGCTGCCAGTCATGGCGCACGAGCCGACGACCGCGAACTGCTGGGCGCCTGAGATAATTTATGACGATGCGCAGAAGCATTATCTCATTTACTGGTCTTCCACTGTGCCCGGTAAATTTCCCGTACCGGATGAAACGGAGCGCAAGGACTGGGACAAGCTACCCCGCAACCATCGACTTTATTCGACTACAACCAAGGATTTCGCGGCGTTCACGCCGACGCGGGTCCACTATGAGCCGGGGATCAATGTGATTGATGAGACTCTCGTGCACGAGGGGTCGGGTTGGGTCATGTTTGTGAAGAATGAGACGGAAATTCCGACGGCGGCGAAAAATCTTTTTATCGTGCGTGCTCCTACTCCGGATGGGCCGTGGAGTGCGCCCAGCCAGCCATTGCCACCCGCCGGGGTGTGGGTTGAAGGTCCCACCGTCATTAAGATTGGCGGCTGGTGGTACCTGTATTTCGACAAATACCGGGACAAGCAATACGGCCTGATCCGTTCAAAAAACCTGATACAATGGGAAGACCTGAGTGATCAATTGGTCCTGCCGAAGGGCATTCGGCACGGCACGGTGTTGCGCGTGCCGCGGACAGTGGTGGAGGCGCTGAAGTAGGCTTCAGACGGGTTCAAATCATCCGAGGAGTGGTTGAGCGCGCCGTGCTTCTTCCGGGGTGGGCGCGCCCCCGCCAAATTTCGAGGACAAAGGTCGGTTAACCAGGCGCTTTATGGCCAAAAAGCCCCTCATCCGAGGTAAAAATCCTTAGCAATGTCGCAAGGATCTAACGTGAACCGCCGTTTTTTTCGCACGGGGATGACTGTCCGAATGCGGTCTGTAACTCATGAAAGGTCGCTTTTTCCATAATGCTCGGAGTAGACGTCGTTTTTAAAGAGTTTCTTCGCTAAGGGGCAGCTGTAAAAAACGACGTGGACGAATTCCATCCTGGAATTACAGAGAGTTTCGTCGCGACCACTTTCTGACGATCAATATAACCGCTGATCGCGTCGCCGGAAAATTCGAGTTTCAACGTGTGTCATTTGGTGAAGTCCGAAACTGTCCGGCATCCATGTCACTACCGGGCATCGGCCGGAAGACTGATCGCGTCAAACCGCGGGGCGAAGAAGTGATTCACGATCCATGCGACCACATACGCACCGCCGCACATCGCGAAGAGGATTCCGTAACCGGCGGATTCACCACCTGGAGTTAGTTTGTAGTGATCAAGCAGGGCGCCCGCGAAGGGTGGAAATAAAATTCCCCCGACCGCGCCCGCCATGCCCCCAATTCCAGAGATAGCGGCAATCGATCGGCGTGGAAACATATCGGACGTCGAGGCATAGATCGTTGCCGACCAGGCCTGATGCGCCGCGCACGCCAGGCCAATCAGAACCACGGCGCCCCTGTCTCCCAAGCCCGGCGCCAGCATCACCGGCACCACACATGCGGCGAACACGGCCATCGCGGTCTTCCTCGCGCGTGTGACGCTCCAGCCGCGCCCGATGAAGTGCCCACTCAGCCAGCCACCGGCAACACTGAGCGTCGTCGCGATCACGTAGATTGTCACGAGAGGGACCCAACTGCTCTTGATATCCATGCCCCGTGTTTTTTTGAAATAGTCGGGCAGCCAAATCAGAAAGAACCACCACACCGGATCGGTGAGAAATTTTGCCAGCACGATTGCCCACGTCTGCCGATATCCAAAAAGCGCGAGCCAGCCCAGGGACGGGCCTACCTCTTCCGCAGTTTGGTCGTGCTCGATCAGTTCGCGCTCTCCCGCGGAGACATGCCGGCTCTGCGCGGGAGTATTGCGGTAGAGCGGCATCCAAAGCAGGAGCCACGCGAATCCGGCCGCGCCGGCGACGATAAAACACGCCGGCCAGCCGAAGCGAAACGCGATCCACGGCACCAGCGCGGGCGCGATAATCGCGGCGACGTTCGTGCCGGAGTTGAACAGGCTCGCGGCAAACGCCCGCTCCCGCGGCGGAAACCAACACGCGATGGCCTTGATGCACGCCGGGAAATTGCCGCCCTCGCCCGCGCCGAGCGCGACCCGCGCAAACACGAAGCCGCGAATGCTCCCCACAAATCCGTGACCGATCGCCGCCAAGCTCCAAAAGAAGATCGACAGGCTGTAGCCGAGCCGAATGCCGATTCGGTCGATGAGCCAGCCGAACGCGATGTAGCTGATCGCATACGACGCCTGAAACGCCGAATTTACTCTCCCGTACTGCTCGTTCGTCCAGCCAAGCTCCGTATCGAGCATCGGTTTTAACAGCGCGAGGATTTGCCGATCGATATAGTTGATCGTCGTCGCTAGAAACAGCAGCCCACAGATCAACCACCGAAAGCGGGAGACGAAATTCGGGTCCGGTTCCATTTTTCCACGCTCTGAGACTAGGCTGTCTGCACGTCTGCACCGTCGCGGCGCGGTTCGCGCACGATCGTCCAAAGCAGCGCGGCGCCCACGAGGTCGAGCAGACCGACTGCGACGAAGAACGGCGTATAGCCAATCTTCAAAACGAACGCGCCGATCAGGAGATTGAAGATCAACACACCCGCGTTGCTCCCGGTGCCCATCATACCCGTGACCGTCGCGACTTCGTTTCGCCGAAATAAATCCGTGGCCATGGTGATCACCGTAACGGAAACCGTCTGCTGCGCAAAACCGCCAATGCACAGCAGCCCGATGGCGACGTAGGGACTGTCGACCCACCCGACCAACGCCATACTGGTCATCATGAACGCCCCCAAGGTGAACGCCCATCTCCGCGCATCGATCAAACCGACCCCGCGTTTCTGCAGCGCGAGCACCACAAATCCTCCGCACATGCAGCCGAGGTCGGCGGACAGAAACGGCAGCCACGCCGTCATGGCGATCTCCTTCAGGTTGAAGTTCCGCACTGAGCTCAGGTAGAGCGGTAGCCAGAAGCTCAGCATGCTCCAGGTGGGATCCAGTAAAAACTTGGGCAACGCGATGCCCCAAAAGTTTCGTCTCCGCAGGATTCTCAAAATGGACGGCCGCGAGCCGTCGCTTTGAAGATGCTGCTCCTGCCCGGCGAGAATATAGTCGTGCTCACTCTGCGACAGCGCGGGGTGTCGGCCCGGCGAATAGTAGAGCCGGAGCCACAGCCCGACCCACACGAGCCCGAATGCCCCCGTCATCACGAAGGCGACCTGCCAGTTGTAATACAGGATGGACCACACCACCAACGGCGGTGCGAGCATCGATCCGAAGGTCGCACCGATGTTGAAGAGGCCCGTCGCCAAGCCGCGCTCCTTGCCCGGAAACCATTCGGAGATCGCTTTCATGCCTCCCGGATTGGAGCAGCCCTCGGCCAAACCGAGGAGCCCGCGCAGCACCGCGAATTGCGGCCATGTCCGGGCCAGGCCATGCGCCATGCTGATCAGCGACCAAGCAATCGTGAACAACGTGAATCCAAGCTTCAGCCCGACGACATCAAAGACATAACCGCAGAGCGGCTGAAGCATGATGCCGCATTGAAACGTATTCAGGATCCACGAGTACTCCTGTGGCGTAATCTGCAGCTCCTTCAGCATCGTCGGCGCCGCGTTCGCCAACGTGCTCCGTGTCAGGTAGTTGATGATCGCCCCCAACGTCAGGAGGCTGATCACCCACCATCTGAGACCGCGGCGCTTGGGGAATGGCATGGGGTTTCCGGGCGGCAGCTTAGTCCGGGGGCAAGCCGTGCACTGTCCGAGGCCGGCTTTCAAACCCTGATCGGTCGGGGGCGGCGAGCCAAGTGGCAACCGCAAAAAGAAGAACTCCGGGCTGGGTTTCCGTCTTCATGTCACCAGTGGGCTGGGGTTATCCGTTAGGTGTGATGAAATCTGTGCCAGTGGTTGGTAACTGTGCCACAAGGTTGTGACGGTAAGTCGAGCTTGGAGCTCATGGATCCCAACGCCGGCGGGAATTCGGCCGGTCACCGTGAGGGTTTCCCCGGCAGGCAGATCGAACCAGTTGTCTGAAAGCCACACGTTCAGCGAACCGAATCCCAAGGCGACCGCCACCGCCAGCGAACGGCTGCTTAGTTTGAGCTCAAACCGAGCGGGCGCGACCAATTGCATTCCGGTCACAATCTTCGGGTCGGCAAAATCAATGAAACGAGGCAGGCTGAAAAACGCCGTCTGGCTCGAAAGCTTCGCGCCGGCGCGGTCGCACAGCTCCGCGCGCAAGTAGACTTCTTCCCGGGCATAGCGGTCGCCGGCGTGTTCGAAGGAACAGGTGCCCTGCACCGATGATTGCCGGGGCTGCAGCTCCACTTCCCGCACCTGCTCGGCTCCGATGCTCCTGCCATCGAGCGCATACAAGCCCCAACGCAAGGTGGCGGCGAGCGGTTCCGGCCCATCGTGGATGGTGAAAATCTGATACGTAGCAATGCGGTTGAAAATCTCGTTGTAGCGCCCGATCTCGACGTCTCCTTCCGTGCGCAGGTACACGAGGCTCGGAGCGAAAAATCTCCGCGCCTCGTGATGCAGCGCCTTCCAGCGCCCCCCAAACTCGATCGAGCTCCAGGAGGCTACCGGCCAGCAGTCGTTGAGTTGCCAGTAGAGCGCGCCCATCGTTCTTGGCATACGGTGGCGAAAATGCTCCACCCCCACCTTCATGCAATACGCCTGGTTGAGCTGTGAAAGATAAGCGAGGTTGGCGTATCCGTCGACGTAGCGGAAACGCTGTGCCATGTAGTGCAGCATGGTCGCATTGCCGCCGCCGTTCTTCTGATGACTTTCCATCACCAGCGAAAATACGTTCAAGGCTTCCGGCGGGCAGAAGGTCGCCGCCAATTCGGCTGAAGCGTACGATTGCATGCCGAACTCCGAGCAGAAGCGCGTGGTCAGTTTCTCGTAGGCTTTCACCGGAGCCCGCGCATGCCAGACCTCCCAAAAATGAGTGTCGCCGGCACGCTCATGGTTGGCCTCGGGAGAATGTTCCACGGGCGTCCAGGGCGATGAAGGCCAGTACGGCGTGGCTGGATCGCAGGCCGCCACAACCTCGGGCAAGACGCCGTGGAAAATGCGGCGGTAGGCGGCAAACTTGGCGGGATCGCGGCGCAGCTCCGCGATGTAGATATCCATCATCACAATCTCGTTGTTCCCGCACCAGAGCGCCAGGCAGGCATGGTGTCGGAGACGACAGACTTGGTACTCCGCTTCGCGTCGCACCAAGTCGCAGAATTCGGGCACGCCGGGGTAGATCGCACAGGCGAACATGAAGTCCTGCCAGACCAGAAGGCCCAGTTCGTCGCACACCTCGTAGAAGTCGTCGTGCTCGTAGATACCGCCGCCCCAGACCCGGATCATGTTCATATGCGCATCCACCGCCGCGCCCAGCCGCTCCCGATACCGCTCACGCGTGCACTCGGTGACGAAAGCGTGGTCGGGAATCCAGTTCGCGCCCTTGGCAAAAACGGGCCGCCCGTTCACGTGAAAGGCAAATGACTCACCGTCGGCATCCGTGGCCCGCACCAATTCAATCGTTCTCAATCCAATGCGCCGGCTCCACGCCTCCAGGACAGTTCCGTCCGCATCGTGCAGCACCAAGGTAACCCTATAGAGTGGTTGCGTCCCCTGGCCCTGCGGCCACCAGAGCCGGGGAGCGCTGATGTCGATTTTCAGTTCCCCCGGAGCCGGTCCGCTGGCCGTGGAGGCTGCGCCGTCCAGCGAAACAGTGAGTACCGCCGTCTCCCCGCCCCGGGCGCCGATCAGGGTGGGTTCCGCCAGCAGCCTCACGGACCCATCGGCCCGGTGTTCCTGGCGGAGCCGAACGTCAGCCAAACGTGCGCCGCACCACCAATCCAAGCGAACCGGCCGCCACACGCCGCAGGTCACGAATCGGGGGCCCCAATCCCACGCATACTGGCATTGCTCCTTGCGGATGCGCGAGCGGCCGCCCACGGGGTCGTTGCGCTCCTTAAACGGCTGCCATGCCTCGTGGGCCCGGAGATAGTCCAAGGTATTGTGGAATATCAATTCGAGCTGGTTTCCCGCGGGTCGAAGCAAGGCCCGCACATCCCAACGATAAGCGATGAACATGCTTTCGGAACGGCCCAGCGTTGTTCCGTTCAGTCTTATTTCCGCCAATGTATCGAGACCATCGAACACCAGGTCCACCTGCCCGGCGTCCGCCAGCGCCCCCGGAAAATCAAACGTTGCCCGATACCGCCAGTCCTGCCTCTCGATCCACTGGAGCGTCGCTTCATTCCGACCGAAGAATGGATCACGGATCAACCCGTGACGCAGCAGATCCGTATGAATGCAACCCGGAATCCGGGCTGTCAGCCAGGTGTTACTCTCGGCATGATGGAATTCAAAATCAGAGAGCGGATGGCTGCGAAGCGGCATGATGCGAAGGGAAACAGAAAGGGAAACCCTCGCGGAGCGTCAACCCCTCGAGGGCGTGTGGTCTGCTGCAGGGCTTGGGTTACATGGCAGCAGGTGTTCAAAAAGTGAACGTGTTGGTCAGGTAGATCAGCCGGGATTCAGCGAGGCGTGCGCCACCGATGGAACCGTCCGGCTGGGCATAGACCGGGATTAATTTGTCGCCGATGTTGGCGTTCTTCACGTTGAGTTGGGTGCGCCATCCAATGCGGCGGGTCAGGCGGTGCTCGTAACCAAGCCAGAAATCAATGTTGATCTCGGTCGGACCATAATACGGCGCCTTGACATTAAACTGCGCGACACCGTTGACCAGCTGCACGGGGAAGCCGATCGCCACTTTGTCCTGCCAGCGGACACCGCCGCCCACACTGAAGCCGTTCAGCATTCCGCGAGTGAAGGTGTAATTCGTGATCGCGTTCCACCGCCACTTGCGGACTTCCTGCGCGGGACCGCCGCTCTGGTTCTTGAAGGTCTCGTAGGGAATGATGATGTTGGCCCTGGCGTAGTCGCGCAGCGTCGCGCCGCCCGCGCCTTCCCGTTCCAGATCGCCAGCGGGACCTTCCCAGATTACGCGCCGGGTGGCGATCCACTCATCGAGGTCTTTGCCAATGTTGCTGCGAACAGCCTCCTGTTTCGAGGCATTGATCGAGATGCGCCAGTTCGGAGTGGGATTATAGGTCAGCTCGTATTCCATGCCGGTCGAAACGGTGTCCGCGAGCTCGATACCCCCGCCCGGCCGGTTGTTGAAGGTGGTGTAGCCGTCCAGAGTGGGGGTGCGCGCGAAGGCCCAGCCTTTCTGAAAGAGGTCGGACGGAAGATTGGCATTCCAAGCAGCGACCGCGGCCGTGTGATTGATGATATTGTAGGCCCGGGAGGCAGAATCCCAATAGCCGGCTTCGACGTCACCCGGATAGAATCGGTTCAGGATGACGACGCTGTCATTTTGCACGGCAGACTCATATTTGTTCACCCTGAGGATGAATTTGTCATCCAGCACCGAGATCAGGAAACCGTAGTCCTTGGTCTGGCCCGAAAGCGACGGCTGGTTCCGCCCAAAGATATCCGTGCGGCCGGCCCCTGCTTGGAAGTTGTCGGATTTGTTCCAGAACAAGTCGAAGTTCAACCCCGCCGGGAGATGCTTGCTGATGGACTTGGGGGTGTGGACCACGACACCCCAGCTCAATGTTTCGCCTTCGACATTCGTCGTTGGGATCTTCGGCACCACAAACAGGGGGCTGTCAGGCAGGGCGTGGGCGGTGACTGGATTGATAGGCGGCGGGCCCGAGTTGTAAGCTTTGGCTGCGTCCTCGCGCCAGCCCACGGTGGGGACGAGGACGCCGTCGAGCATTTGTCCCTGCCAGACGAAAGCCCGAGACTTAATGTCCGTCCGCTCTTTCCGGGAGCTTGGACTCCACATATAACCCGGGCCGTCATAATAGCGTGAGACGATGCTGAAGGGGGTGGTTACAAAGCCGCCTGCACCCTTGTTGACCGACGGGTTCCAATACGAGCCCTGCAATCCGGCGCGGGGCTCCTGCAGAACCTTGATGTTCGAGATGTTGGCGCCCGCGAGCTGGGGCCGGGTGAGCAGACTGTCACCCAGATAGTGGAGGCCCACGATGAAGCTCAGGCCGGCATTGGGCAGGCCGGTCGCCGCATTGGTACCCAGCAGCGCTGCGCTGTGCTGGCCGCTGGCGACGTAGCCACGCCATTTGCGAAAATCCTTAAACACCGACTGGTTGGTGTAGAGCCCGGTGAAGGTGTTGCGGCCAATCAACCGCGAGAGAAAGGACTCCCGCATGTGTTTGCGGGCATCAAAGATCCCATAGACGGTCGCGCGAAAAGACTCGCGCGTATTCCGATCCGAGGCGTTGTCCAGCGAGTCGGAAGAAATATAGGGCCGCCCCAGGTTGGGATTGGGCTGGCCGTTGATCAGGGTGGTGTTCATGTCAACCGCCAGAGCCTGACCGTCGCTGAAACCGGTGGTAGCGGCGTTCGCCGTGCTGTAGTAATACTGCCGGTCAGCCCCGAGTTCGAAGCCAACGTCGCCATCGAGCAGGGTTTGCTCGAGAGTGAAGATCGTCGCGTTGAAATTCTGGTGCTCCGACTTGTTTGGGCCGTCGATCAGCAAATCAAAGAAATTAAACACGGTCGGATCCAGCAGCTCCTGGCTCTTATAGAATCCGGGGAAGGCCGTGGCGCCCCAAGCCGTGGAGGTGGCCGGGCTTTGACTGCGCGAGCCGATGGCTACCCACTCGAGGCGCGGCAAAGCCGGGCTGTTGGATGCTGTGTTGCGGCCGAGCTGCACATAGGGAGTGATACCGGCGCCGCCTTGCACGTCTGAGTTGGGGTCTGCCCACATGGCCGCGACCACATTGCCACCGCCGCGCGGCGGACTGCCCAGAATCGGATAGAGCGCGCGATTGGCCGCAACATCTGCCGGGTTGAAAGTCAGTTTGTTCAGGCCGTTGGGGTTAAACCAAGGGCTGATTTGATCCTGTAGCGGACGGATGCGTGGACGATTAGCACTGATATCACCATACTCATAACTGGCTTTTAGCGTGGTATGGGCACTGGGAAACTTCAGCCATTTCGGCTCATACCTGGCCGTGAGATAAAGGCGTTTCTCTATTTCGAAAGCCGGTTTTTGCCGGTATGTCGTGTCACCATAGAGGGTGTCCACCCGGATCGCCAATTCCTTGGGGATAATCTCCAGATTGATGTCGGCCGTGGTCCGGTTGCTGCCATATTGATCCATGCGCAAGCTCACTTCCAGGGAGTTCTTGTAGAGTGCCTGATTCAGGACGTTATTGATGATGCCACCGGGGCTGCCCAAGCCGAAGAGAAGCGAATTGGGGCCGCGCTGGATATCGACGCGCCCGGTATTGTAGGTATTGAAGGGTATATCGGTCAGGAAGAGATCACGGGTGAGGTCAGCCGCAGTCAGGCCGCGGATGCGGGTCTGGGTCTGAGGTCGATAGCGGCTTAACTCATAGTCGGCATAGGCGGTGATGCTCGCACCCGACATGCTTCCGCCCAGACCACCGGCTTCGGCATTCGTTGCATAGACGAGGGTCGACTCTGCACTGGTGGCGCCGGTGTCCTTGAAAAATTCCTCCGTCAGCACGGTGATCGCGGAGCCTGTGTCGCGCAAGTTCGTGTTGATCCGGGTACCCGCGAGCGTGCTCGCCGCCCGATAGCCCTTGTCGCCCTCGCCCGTGACGGTGAAGGGGGAAAGCACGAGCGGTGCGGTATTGACCTCACCATCCTGGGTGCCCGGCGCGGGGGCCTTCGGGGTGGAACTAGGTGACGCTTGGGCGGCGATTTGCGCCGACGTCTGAACAGCGGGCAGCATCAGCAAGCCGGCGAGTAGAAGTATGCAGGGGTTTGTTCTCATCTGATTCGGGTGGTTTGGGGAATACTCCGTTATTCCGCACCGGACATTCCGGAAATGCGGGTGCAAGACTTGGTGGCGCCAGACAGCCGGCCGTAGCCGGCTTGCCGTTTGGACGGTCTGGAAGCGGAACTCCCTCTCGGGAGCAACGTGGGGATTTACTATCGCTAGCCTATCAAATCTGCCCGCCGCCGGTAAATGCCTGTTCCCGCCTTATGATATCTGTTTTGGAACGACCCGCAGCGCCGATGGCGGCCGCCCCCAATGCCGCCGGAATACCCGTGAAAAATGATACTGGTTCTGAAATCCCAACTGGAAGCTGATATCCTTTACCGCTAGCTCCGACAGCTGCAACAGCTTGGCCGCGTGGTTCATCTTGTGTCCCATGAACGCCTTCATCGGGGACTCGCCGGTGGTTTTCCGGCACCGCTTGGTGAGCGTGCGCACACTGAGGCCCATCAGGGCCGCCAGCGCGTCGATGTCGAGTTGCTTTTCCAGGTGGGCGTCAAACGCGCGGAGCAGTCGGTCACCGAACACCTTGTCCTCTGAACGCCGCAGCAACACGGACGAAAGTCGGGCGCGCGGCAGCGTGCGGATGATCTGCCAGAACAGTTCGAGCAGCAGGGCATTCTCCATGTGAGAGACGAAGGGATCCTTGCCGACGGCGACGGTCAGCATCCGGTCCACAATCGCATGGATTTCCTTGTTGGGTCCCCGCAACACCTGCTGCTGCGGCGTGGTCCCAGCCTCGAAGACAATATCAACGGATGGCATCCGGCTCGTCCCAGCCAGATCGAAGTTGGCCGCATGGTAACAGTCGCCCTTCCGCCCGTAATCTTCGTGCCAGTCTCCGGGTTTCACGATCAGGATGTCGCGCGGCCGAAGCGCAATCGCCTGGTCATTCAGCAAGCAGCGATAGGAGCCGCGCACCGCAAAGATCAACTGGTAGTTGAAATGCTGGTGACGGGGAAAGAGATAGTCGCCTTTGACGTCGACGACGTTGAAAAAGCTCAGGACCGGACGCACCATCTCGAGATGGTCTTCGTCGGAACCGCGATACACCGACCAAGCTTGAGAGGGTTTTCCCATGGGACCGGAATTGGATGGAACAAGGATAAAGTCTGCGGAAGGCAAGGCTGTCCGCAAAAGGTCAGCACCTGTCAGCTAATTTCCGCCACCATTTTTGTCGCCATCAAAAGCGGCGAACCCCACAAAAGTTCGCGATGCCCGCCGGGCTGGCAAGATCTGGAGTTTAGCGTTCTGCCATTAATTTCGATACTTCTGAATCAATCGCCGCACTCTCGTCAGCGCTGCAATACCTCAGATGCCCAGATCTATCCACGAGCAGAAGATATGGAACACCTCCAATACCAAATGCCATTCCCCATTTTCCTGGCTTAGTCCCATCAAAATAAACCGGCCATTTAAGCTGATTTTCCCCCATGAACTTTACTAACTTTCCCTTATCATTGTCCCAGCTAATACCAACCACTTCGAGTCCTTGTGACTGATATTTAGAGTACATCTGCTTCAGCTTTTGCGTGCCCTCAACACAAGGCGGACACCAAGTAGCCCAAAAATTAATCAATACAACTTTCCCACGCATTTCATGGAGATCGCAATGCCTGCCATCCACCGCGGTAAATTCCATATCGACCTGCTTGCCCACTAACGTTAGCCGATTGAGCACCTCCTTGCGCCCATGACGCCGCCCATTCGGGGCTAGTACAGTTCCCTAGCTCTGTGGCAAGTTTCAGTTCCTGAACGCGGTCACCTGCAATTCCAACGTCCATATCTTCGCCGCCTTGGAAGAAGCATCGGATTCAGCGCTTTCGTTTTTTTCGGCTTTCATCGATGGACACCACAGATGAAGTACAGCAACAAGGATAGAAAGTAGCCGAACGTGAGGCACAGTCTTAGATTTGTGAAGTGTCATGCAAAGAGTAATACACACGACCGCACTGAAGGTTTCAACCACTCTCAGTGGCCACTTCAAAACCGGCCACGCTGAGTGTGGATTGGTGATAGGATGGGTTGCTGCGTAATGGACCACGACAATCTTCAGGGTGACCTCGGCTCCTTGTACGTCTTTTTCCGACGCTGCTTCACCCGCTTGCGGCGTCGCAAGTCCGGAAGTCGGCGCTGCGGCCAGTGCCGGAAAGTGTGCTTTTGCTGCGGCTTTCGCAAAAGCGATGGTGGTGTCGATTACATCAAAGACGCGCTTAGTAATTTGGCTGTTGTCTGCTAATGAACCTAAATTGCGCAGTTGGAGATAAGATATTGGTGATTTCAGGCCGTTGGAATTGGGGTTTCGGGTTGCAAGGCGACGACCCGCTTCAACTGCGGCGCAGTTGTCCTGATCCACTCGTGGAGTCTTGTATAACCGGTGCGCAATTGTTCGGCCCAGCCACCACGGATC